>ONVN01000372.1 GCA_900321295.1 uncultured Eubacteriales bacterium | reverse complement strand
CATCTTCGGAATAAGTACGAATGGATCCGTCCTCATTCACAAAAGCATCCACAAAGTGCTCAACAAATTCGCCGTAAAGAGATTTTCCGGTAATCGCTGACAATTCCAATAGAGCAGTCAGCATACAACCATCAATATAATTCCAATTGGCAGGTTTTCCGCTACGAATCTTCTCAATATTCCATGCGGTACGTTCAGGAGTTGAATCCTGAATAAGACGAAGCACATATTTGTCAATCAATTCATAGGAATTATTATTCATGGCTTTTCTTTCCTTTATTGGAACAATATCTTTTCATCGTTTTCTTTTTGCATCCTTCAAAATGCTTTTCAGTACTTGTTTCATGAAAAGAAACAGCATATCCCATGCCATCGTGAAAATGCCAAACAGGATTGGTTCTACACCGATGGCTGCAGTCTGTCCCCCATGGAATGTATTAATCATTCCATATGTCATAATAACACAATAGATTAACAGCAATGCATATAGGATATCCAATGGAATAAACCATGGTTTACTGCTGGGAAACATCATCCAGCGATCATTTTCATTTGAAGGATTGGCCAAGAAGCGAAGGATATTGTTTGTAAGAAGGTTCGTGCACATTCCAAGGGCAATACCAAGGATCAGCATGTGATCGAACTGGTTAAATGAAACAGTGCTCAACCCCCAAATAAGGAAGTAACAGATTACACCAGCAAACCATACCTTGAGAAGTATGGCTTTAAGCCAGGAAGGCCACCGCTTCTTTTGACCGGCATGATATTTCCGAAGCTCAGATTTTGAAACAGGTGGAGAATTTTCCTTATTTGCAGTTACAAGGTCTTCAACAGCTTTTACCTTCAATTTATAAGGGTTGTCTGAGGAATAATCAGGTTGAGCATTGGGTTTCAAACCCTTTTTTGTTTTCAGACCGCCTATTGAAGGCTTATCTGAAGCTTTCTTCTTCCCTGGCATGCCTTAATTATCCTCACCAGATATATCAATGGCAGACATATTATTGTTGCCTTCAATATTTACATTGGTGTTGATTTTCTTAAGCATTGGAGTATACACAGGAAGCAAAGCTACCATGGCCAACCCAACGATAAGAATGATCTTATGGACATTGAGCATGGTAATCGTATGTGAAATAAAGATATTCTTTCCAGTTGGATCAATCTGATTTTCCGCACGTGTAATAGCTACCGTGATTCGAGAACCATAATAAATATCACAATAAATCAGCAGCCCTACCATCAGGATCATGAGAACAAGCATAGGAATGTTGACTTTCTTTCTATGCGGGAAGGCATTCATAAAGCAAACCAACGAAAGAACTGAGAAAAGCATGGTAGCAAACTCTGTTAAGCCCATATGAGGACCATTGATCAGAGCAGTGGTATTGGACACCTGCGTAAGGTTAAAAGAATAATATACAAATGCTAAGCCCAAAATTACAAGAGGAATCATATGAGGTTTACGTTTGAGGGAAACTAGGCGCTTGCGGAAAAACTCTTTTAAGCCAGTAGGATTCTTTTCCATGCTTATTTTCCCTCCTTGCGAATAGCATTTGTGGTCTCAGGATCGAAGAAATGCATTTTCGTGAAATGAACGGCCACTTCATCACCCAGCTTATAGGATGCCCATCCACGAAGCTTAGCTGTAATACGGTTTTCGTTTCCAAGGTTTCCATGCACAAGCGTGTTCATACCAAGATTTTCATTCGTCGAAACACGAATTATCATATTCCCACCCTCTGCAATGTCCTCTGGACGAACACCAAGTGTGATTTCTTTATGGTTATATGCAGCAAGAACAGATTTTTGCTCATCCGTAAGGCCAACAGTAAAACCTTTTCCTTGAAGCTCTCCGTTTTCAAAACGAACAGTAAACATATTCATCGGAGGAAGCCCTATGAAACTTGCCACAAAAAGATTGTTGGGGCTGTCATAGAGTTCCAGAGGGGTGCCTACTTGCTGAACATGACCCATCGACATACACACGATTCTATCGGCAAGTGTTAGCGCCTCTGTCTGGTCATGTGTTACATAAAGAATCGTAGCCTGGAGTCTCTTATGAAGCAGAAGGATTTCACGCCGCGTAGCACTGCGAAGCTTGGCATCCAGATTGGACAAAGGCTCATCAAACAGGAAGACCTGAGGATTACGAACAATGGCACGACCCATGGCCACACGTTGTCTCTGGCCACCGGAAAGCTGACTGGGTTTTTTATTCAGCTGGGTTGTAAGGTCCAGAATCTCTGCAGCAGCTAATACCTTTTTATGAATGACATTCGGATCTTCCTTGCGCAGAGTCAAGGAAAAAGCCATGTTTTCATAAATCGTCATATGACCATAAAGTGCATAATTCTGGAAAACCATAGCCATGTCACGATCTTTAGCAGGGGCCGCTGTTATGTCTTTGCCATCAAGCAGCAGTTTTCCGTTGGAGATATCTTCAAGTCCTGCCACCATACGTAAAGTAGTTGATTTACCACAGCCTGAAGGGCCAACCAAAACAATGAGTTCTCCATCCTTGACATCAAGATTGAAGTCATACACTGCCTGGACGTTATTGTCATAAATCTTATCAATATGCTGCAGGTTCAGCGTTGCCATATGACTTCCTCCTTACGCCTTTTTCGCTTCCAGAGAAGCAACATGAGACTTTAATGCGCGGCTCTTATTCCAATTAATCACTGCGCTCGCAAACAGACATACAGCCGACGCAACGAGGTATATGATCGTTCGCACAAACTGAGCATTTCCCATTACAGGACTATCCGCAATGATGGTACGATGTGCATCCATAGGAATAATGAAGATTCTTGCGATCTGGATAATCCCGAGAATCACAAGTACCCATGAATAGGTCGTATTATAATTCTTTACGCCTTCAGATGACAGAAATGCGGCAAGAAGAAATACAAGATTATAAATGATAGAAGCGCCAATGATGATTGTATAGTAATATGTATCAACGTCTGATTTATAAATACTGATGAAGAACAATACATCAAATACGATAGCAAGGATCGCCAGTCGGGATGAGGTTGTATTCTTTGTAAAGCGCATGCGATCGAGCACAGTATAACGATCTTCACTCATGCTGACACCACCTTTCCTGAACGAAGCAGAGCTTGCTCACCCGTCATGACTTTCTTCTTCCAGATTAGATTCGCAATCAAGAGAACGGCCACGAGAATGGCAATAATGCAAACCGCCATGTGAATATCAAACCAGAACGTGGAAGTAGTATATGTACCATACCGGCTCAGTCTGCGTTCAAGCTGAGCAAAGTCCACAGTGGAAAGATATTGCGCTTTATATGCAGCAACTTGCACATGACACCAATACGCCATACCCGCTTCTGCGGCAACATTGAGGAGCGAAGAAACGTAATTGCCCACATAATATTTCCTGCGGGAATGGGTATTTGTAAGAAACAGGAGACAGGATAACAGAATCATGCCAATCGAGCACCGTAGCAGAGTACGGTTGAAACCTTGCATCTCATAATAAATGCCAGCTCCTGCCACTTTGGCTGAGTCCAGATCATCCGGGTCCGGGATCATGGAATAAAGCATATCAAACAGATCCGTCATCATTCCCAGCGAGTAAATGAAGAAAAGAACGCTGGCTACCAGTGACAGAAAGCAGATGATGCGTTGGAATGTCATTTGTTTCTTGTACATTACGATCTCAGCCCCTTTAAGATTGCTCCCCGCCCACCTTTGGGGAAGGCGGGGAGCTGAGATAATAACCAGTAAACACGAGTGATAGGAATTTTTCCAGAAGCAGAATTAATTAGAGGGATTCATAATACTTCAGCAAACGGACCCAGGCATCATTCTTGGTCTCAACAAAGAGATCACCAAACCAATCGTTGAGAACAGTATCTGCCTGCTCTTCAGCTGTACCGGTAAGCCCGTTTACGATAATGTCTACATAAAGATTCTCAGAATCGCGTGCAGTGCCAAACTTTCCTGTTGAAGAAAGCTCAGTGTAGCTCTTGAGCGTATCAGTCTCTGTCTTGGTGTTCGGCAGAACCGTAGGCACAGAGGTATACCACATATTATCGCAGATAGCGAGTTCAGGATGCTTGATCGTGCCGAGACCAATCGCAGCAGAAATCTTTGCAGCACCTTCCCTGCCCACTGTATGCGTGCACTGATATTCAAATGCCTGACTCTTTACGAAGGAAAGCGTGGAGCCGAGATAGAAACGAGCATAGTTGGTATAGTTGCCGTCTGCTTTCTCCCAGAGTTCAGCATATGTGGCATCTGCAATCACAGGCATTTCCTTGCCATTGAAGATGAAAGTTTCATCTTTGCGGAAAGCAGCAGGACCATAGCTCATAAGGACCTGACCCTCATCAGAGAATGCATAGTCAATCAGAGCAAGGCAAGTATCCAGTTTGGCAGCATCATTGGCAACACCGGCCTTGGAAATTGCCCAAGCATCGGTCTTAACAGAACGCCACGATTCAGTGAAGCGCATGAATACGCCGCCTTCAGTGCCATCCTGCCATTTTGCAACAGGAATCATGATTGCCATGTATTTTTCATCAGGATCGAGTTTAGCGTTCAGAATAGTCTGTGTCTGGTTGTAATCATAGGACATGAAGCCAAGATCTTCAGGCAGATAATTCTTGGTGGAACTTGTCTCAGCCTTATCAACAAAATCCTTGGAGATCAGGCCTTCAGAAACCATATCATGCATACGAGATACGGCTTCATAGGAAGCTGCATCAAGACGTGCGTCATGAAGATCTCCATCAGTTCCAACATACAGATAATCGGAACGAGACTCAAGGCCACGTACACCAAACAGGATTCCGGCAAACCGGAACAGATCAGCACGGCGGCTGGTATTGTTTTCTTCACGAGCAAACAGACCCTGGATGGAATCCCTGCCGTTCAGAGAAGCAGGATTTGCCACAACACAGCGGAGAAGAGCGACAAGTTCATCAACGTCCCATGCGGCGTCATAGCCCATGAACAGGTTGGAACGGGTAGTGCCATAATATCCATTGTAGGTCTTGTCAATATATTCACGAAGCATATTGACAGCTTCCACGCCGGACATGACACCCTTCTCATTCATTTTCGCAACGATGTTACCAAATGCGCTGTAATCTTTGGTGATGATCTGTGTAGCTGTTCCATCAGCTGTAAGGGATTCGATTTCAACCTTTCCCTCAAGCGGCATATAAGGCTGATAGACAGGAGCAGCAATATCCTTTGTGCTCTCAGCAGCGAATTCCCCTTCACCATCAAGCAGTTTCTGCAGATAGTCAACACGCATGAGCGGCATTTTTTCGATATCGTTCACGCCGTCAAAGTAAGGAGCAAAATAGATAGACCCTGTTTTCGTATCACCTGTAATGGAAAGACGGACGATGGGGTTCGCTTCCATGTAAGCCTTGAAGTTCGGCAGCTTATCCATATAATCGGAAAGATTAATCAAGTTGCCTGCAACACCATACTCAGTCAGAGTTGCAGCAGTACCGGTCACCATATCAACCTGATCCAACTGTGCCTTCCAGTATTCAAACTCTTTTGCAGCACTGTTGCCCTGGAATTTGTTCTCAAAAGTAACCGTGTTTCCAGTCTTTTCACTGAGAACTTTTTCCATTTCAACCCATGTAGGCTTGAGGTCGCCCGTATTATACGTGTTGCCATCGGCAAGCGTAATGCCTTCGCCAGCTGTTTCAGCATCGAAGAACAGACCAGTTTTTGCATTGTTGTAACCGGTAGCCATACGAAGTACAACACTCTCTGCGCTTGCGCTTACAACAAGTGTAAACAGCATGGCGCAAATCAGCACAAATGAGATAATACGTTTCATCTTATTCTTTCCTCCTGAAAAAATTTATTCCTTCACACCGCCGGCATTGGTGCCTTTGGCGAAGTACTTCTGAATGAACGGATAGATAATCAGAATCGGAATGATGGAACAAACGATCAGAGCAAAGATAATCGAATCAGGCGCATAATTGTAGGACCATCCGCCCAGTTGTTCCAAGTCCGTATAGGTCTCCAAAATATTTCTGATATATACCTGCAAGGGCTGTTCATTGGTGTTCGAAATCATTTGTCTTGCCCAGAAATAACCATTCCAGCGAGAAATTGCAAAGAACAGAGCAACTGTTGCAATGGTTGATTTGGACATTGGAATAAATACTTTCTGCAGCACCTGAAGTTCGGTAGCACCATCAACAATCGCAGCTTCTTCAATTTCGGATGGAACATTCTCAAATGCATTGCGAAGCAGAATGATGTTCATAGCCGCCATACCCATAGCAATAACGACGAGCCATTTATCATCCATGATGCCCATTCCATTGAAAACTCGCTTTGTGGCAATATAGTTAAGATATTGCGGAACGATACCTGCACTGAACCACATCGTGAATACAAGGAAGAAATTGAAAAATTTCCGGAAAAGAAGTCTTTTTTTGCTTAATGCATATCCGCCAAGAATAGCAACAAACAGAGACCAGACTGTACCATAAATTGTTAGAAACAGTGTATTGGAATAGGCATTCCAGAATTCATTCCTGCTGAACATTTCACGAAATGCTTCAAACTGAACATTCTTTGGGAAAAGAATCAGTTCCTGATATTCCACTGCATGACGTCCGCTGATCGATGCGGACACAGCATACAGGAATGGATACAAGCAGCAGAGTGCAAAAACTGTCAGAAGTGTGTAGCTGATAATCTTAAAAATCAGCTCGGAGATTTCAAGTTTTCTTTTCATGATGTTACGAAACCTCCTTTGTTAGTACAGACTTACATTGGATGCCTTGCGAGCGATTGTATTGGCACCAATGACAAGCAGCATGCCCACAACGTTATTCATCATTTCAGCGGCGGAAGCAAGACCACTCTGATTTGCTTTGATACGCCATGCGAAGGTTGAAATAACTTCAGCGGTTTGATAGGTATTAATTCGGCCTTCAGAAAGAAGGAGGACCTTTTCATAGCCTATGGACAACATGGAACCGATACGGGTAATCAGCATGATAACAATCGTAGAAAGAATACTCGGAAGAACAACGTATCTCATCTGAGCCCATTTATTGGCACCATCGATCTGGGCCGCCTCATAACTCGTCGGTGAGATAGCAATAATGGCGGCAAAGAAGACAATACTGTCATAGCCAGCAGTTTCCCAAATACCGCTTATCTGATATATGGCACGGAAATAGTTTGGATTGTTCAAGAGACCTGCTTTGGCCGTTTGCTGGGAGATAAGACCAAGATTGGCAAGAAGCTGTGACACAATTCCTGGAGGTGCCCCCGTAGTATCACTGCCCTGCTTAATCAGCATGACAACAAGAGAGGTCATAACAACGGTAGACATAAATTTGGGGAGATAGGTGAAGACCTGATAAGTGCTTCTGAGCAGATCTGATTTGATCTCATTGAAGAACAACGCAAGGATAATCGGCATCGGGAAACCAAAAAGCAGACCATAAAAGCTCAGCAAGAAAGTATTGCGCATAGCACGCCAGAAATCCGTTGAAAGACTTGCGTAAGTGCCGGTACCAAGCAGGAGCCCTTTAAAGTTGGAAAAACCTTTAAAATACTGATCCGCAACAGGCTTCACAACATCATCGACCTTGAATGAACCCAAGAGTTCATACATTGGCATATAACGCCAGAACAGGAACACCAAGATCGTAGGCACCAGCATCAGATACAGCCGCCAGTCCTTAAGAATGGTTCGACCTACGTGGAGCCAGTAGTGCTTTTCCACATCGTCACGAACTACCTGTTCAGGATTTTCCCGCCAGGTACCGCTCTTTTCGTCGAGGATCAAGTAATCCCCTGCCGAATGCTTCATAACATTCCTCCGTTCCTCGTGTCCTGCTCCTCCATATGGATTCGCTTGAGGTAGTGTTGTTGCTCTTCCAGAATGCCGTCCAACCGACGGACAATCCAGAGAATAACCAAAGTAAAGAGATCAGTAATCACCTCAGTCGTAAAAAAACCGAAGGCGACACCAAAAGTAGTTCCCAGTATGAGGCCCACCAGTGCACGGCCAACCTGCATGCACATCAACACCAGAAGTCCATATGTGAATGTCTTCAGTGTATCCGCGCGAATAGCGCGATCTCCTCCCATTTTTCGGATAATTGGAAGCACAAGAAGAGAAAACAGATTGCCTATGCAGTAGACAGCATACTGAACAGGAGCAGCCCTGGATTCCAAGCACAGAATCAAACCTCCAAGAAGTGCATGGATTCCTGCCCATGGTCCCCATCGGATCAGAATGATCGCAGTGATCACAGGTGTAAGTGAAACAGTATATGGTTCACCTGAAAACCATCGGTTCGCTGCCATGATAATGATTGTCTCAAAAATCAAAAGCAACACCGACATTAGAGAAAGATCAATCACCCGGTATTGCTTTACGGACCTTTTTGTTTTCAACTGCCACCCCTCCAGGATGATTACACAGAACTGCCCGATGGATTAATTATACATGAAAATCGCCAATCTGTACAGCAAATTGTATAAAGAGATTTTAAATGCCATCAATTTGTCCCTTTCGGTTATCTTTTGCTTGATGGAAAGGGCCGTGCATGAAAAGTTAAAAAATATAAAACAAGCATTCCTGTTCAGCATTTTTATTCATCTTTCGCATTCGTTTATTTTCTTGTTTATTTTGTGTATTCGGCTATCCTTTCAGCGCATTCCATCTGCCTGAAACAAACCAGTAGCCAAAAAGAAGGAAGAGAAGCATATTATGTCCAATCATGCAACCCCAAGCGCTGACAAGTCCAAGCCCCAATATTCGAGTGCATACGTAAGTACCCAGGATTCGGACTGCCCACATTCCAGTCAGATTAAACACGAGTGGGACACGTGTTTTCCCACATCCTTGCATCATACCTTCTACAACAATCGGAATACCATAGAATGGTTCCGAAACCGCGACCATTTTCAGAACGGTGGTTCCCAGTTTGATGACTTCTGGATCCCGGGAGAAAATTGATACTAATGGCTCAGCACACAAAAACAGTAAACCACCTGAAACAATCATCAGCATAACTTCAAGCGGAAGGAAGGTATTTCCCAGACGCTTGAGTTTTTCTCTGTCTCTTGCGCCGAAAGCATATCCCGCCAAAGTAGCAGCCGCCGTCTGCATTCCCCATCCAGGTATATAAAAAGCAGATTCAACAGTATTCGCGATTGTGTGCGCTGCAGTGCTTGTTCCCCCCAAAGCATTGATGAGGGAGGCAAATACAACATATCCAAACGATGTCCCAAACCGTTGAAACATATTCGGAACTGCGACACGAAAACATGATTTCAGGATTTCCATATCAGGGAGAAATGCCTGCCCCCTCGGAGATATTTCCGCATGTCTCCAAACCGCAAGGGCAATTGCAAGTCCGCCGTAGACAAACGCGATAGCTGACGCGATTGCAGCCCCTTCCACCCCAAGTCCCAATCCAACCATATAGAATTCAGTCCCGAGAACAGTGATCATTCTGGATGGATAAATGAAGATGAAATTCAAAACTACATTTATTATATTGACAAGAATTCCAACACGCATCGGTGTCTTCGTATCGCCTACACTTCGCAATACAGTTCCCAAAATAATCGTAGATGTCCGGAATAGCATCGGGGAATAAAGAATAGCAAAATACCGGCCAGCGAGCCTTGTAATCTTTGCGTCCACATGCATCCAAACAGGTATGTACCCACTCAAGGAAACCGTAATCATTGTAAACAGCAGTCCAACAATTAACGTTACAGAAAAAGCCTGAGCACTTGCTTTCTTTCCTTTCTCACGCTCTCCCGCTCCCCATGATTGAGAAATAAACGCAAGAAATCCAATGCTGATCGCCGAGACTGTTGAACCAATTAGCCAGCTCACGGTACTGGTTGCACCTACTGCTGCCGTTGCATCTGTACCAAGTGTTCCAACCATGGCCGTATCAGCATATTGAACCACGGTCTGCGAGAATTGTTCAAGCATGGTCGGCCATGCGAGTGAAAAGATTGTACCAAGCATGGAAATATCCAATGTTTATTTCCGCCTCCATGTAATTCAGGATCAAAAACCTCTGAGAATATGTTATTGTGCAGATAATTTGACAAGGATTTGTATTTCCCATCTGGCTGTACTTCTTTTTCTGATCGAAGTAAGCTGCCATGCGCAGTTGTCCTTTAAAGCCATGGTTAACTGATGCCGGTCGCTAGTATAGCATATTTTTCTGTTACGAAACATCCTTGTCAAACTTGATCTTTTCATATTCCAGGAGTAAACTCCACAATATCCTGATAAAGCGAAGAGTGGTTTATTTTGGATTATGGCTCCATTATCAGAATACAACGGATCAACCTCGGTATATCTCAGGAAGAATTGGCACACAGAATCGGTTCATCCCTGTCCAGGATCCAGAAGTGGGAATCCAATGAGACCATTCCGAATCTTCTGCAAGTACCACTTCTGTGTGCTGCTTTGGATCTTGCGTATGAGGACTTCTTTTCCATTCGTGAAAAGAATCATGGAAGAAAGCATCGCAGATCTCAGTCGATTCCAATGTATCAGATTTCCTATCTGCCAATCATGTGCAATCATACCATGCATTTTTACCGCCTTCAAAACAACATGACAGTCCAGGAACTTGCATCGAAATGTTCTGTGCCGGAATCCATGGTGCTGAAATGGGAATCCGGTCGTTCCGCTCCAAAATTGGATGCTATTCCTGTTATATGTCATGCTCTGAAGATCAAAATTTGGCAGTTTTTTGAATGATAAAAAGCAGCGATCCCTGTAAAAAGGGTCGCTGCTTTCGCATTTTTATTGAAGATCTTTATGAACCTGGAGAAACGCAATGGCTTCCTTGAAGACTGCAATCCGGTCATCCATTCGAAGAAGGGATAGAGCTTCTTCCTGTCTGCACCATACCGCTTTTCGGATTTCATGCACATCATGAACAGCAATCGTCTCATGTATGCTGGCTTTCGCAAGAAAGTATGTGACCCGTTTTCCTTTATTTCCCAGCATATACATTGATTCCCTGCGAAATCCCCGCATAATGCATACATTGATACCGGTTTCTTCCTTTATTTCCCGTATTGCTGTTTCCTGATCCTTTTCATTCCCTTCAACATGTCCCTTGGGAAATCCCCATTCTCCCCTTGCCGATTGAACAAGTAAAAACAGGATGGTATGTTCCTCGGAAATGCCAAATACAACAGCACCACAAGAATGTTCCTGTCTTTCTTCAATATTATTATCAGGATATAAGTTCGGGAATATTTCGTGCATCGTTGCACAGGGTACTCCATCCAAGGATGGATGGTCACAAAGCCGCTGAATAATTGCCCATCCCTGAAGGTTATGTCTGAGGTTCTCCGGTATAGGCTTAAACCCAAGGTCCATGTAGAGTTTGCAGGCGACCCAGGTCGTTGTTTGGGTTGGAACCACAAAACGTTTTGCTCCAAGATTCTGCAACAATTGAAGTACGTATGTGACAAGCGGTTTGGATAAACCGCAATTCTGCCATTTCTTTTTGACAGCCACCCAATGAAGCCATCCTTCGCTTTTCGGCCCTGGTTGGTGGATATTCCACCATGCAGATGCTGTTGCCACTTTTTCACCATTCGATGTACAGATAAAAACCATTCGAGAACTCAATTCATCCCGGTGTTCCCCAAAATACTGGTTAAAAACTTTACCTCCCTGTTCATAATTGATAAGCTCACCAGCAGAAAGCTCTATCTCAATCCAGGCCATTTCGTCCCCTGGTTGATAGAATTCAAAATGGTAATTGTCAGGCAACGAAAAGGATTCAAGAGGTTCATCCGCATTTTTCTCTAGCATCAGTTCATAAAACCGGATTCGGTTGTCATGATTTTCAACGAGCATTTCCTGTTCAGTTCCTCACTTTCACTATTTTATTCCACTTGGAATCATCAGCTGGAGGCAAACGGAAAAGGGATCCACCGATGAACCCAAAAGAAACAGGAGGTGACACATATAAGAATAGCACAGAATCACCAGCCAAAGCCACCGATATCATCCATTTGTCCCAGATATCTTCGGTCCATTATCTTTTAATGAATGTGACCATCAGAGCAATTGCCTGCTCAAGGATATTTCTCGTCATGATGCCTTGTGAGGAAGCAATCGTCATAGATGCACCTTTATTCCAGAACAAACGGTTCGCTTTCATGAACCAGAAGCAGACGACCTATGCTTTCTCCATCTTCAAGTCTGTATAATGTCAGCGTCTGATCTGTCAGGAAAAAACTGTCGGAGAATCCATCTGACCAGACCGATCTCTGAACAAGATACACATTTCCGTGCAGTTCAAGAATACCATTTTCATATTTTCCGTCTTCGGAGCCCATACAATGGACGATACCGTTATCCTCAAAGAAAAGATCACCCAACTCGTCATTTTGCCAGACAAGTCCAGATATGGCAAGCTGTTCTGCTGTCGGAAAAAAGGGCGACTTATCTGTTTTCATATATGCGTTGCCATTGAATGATGGCTGTGGATCAATGGAAAAAGAAAGACCATCATCAAGCACCAGTTTACCTTGCTTGATAGTATATTGTGATGCCCTTGAAACATATCCAAGGGAAATTCTATTATCAGGAAGATCCTTTGCATCACCATATATCTCTATCCATCCATTTTCATGAATAACAATCATTTCCTTTTCTGGATGTTGAACAGATGCATAAATACCAGCAATAGAATCTGCAAAGCCAGTTGCATCCCATCGACCGATCAGGATCATAATCAGAATAAGAAGAGTTTTCAATGCAGCAATCCTCCTTATGTGCTCAGCTGCCCACTGTCATTGTATTCAAAAATACACTTGGTATTGATGCAGAAAGCTTCATGAGCTTAGCACCGATCATTCCGTTCATTCTATACTTTCGTGTGTTCTTGGAAAAGCTGCAGCTGTATTCATTGCAAGTCAGTGAACAGATTCATTCTTCGGTTTAGGTGATATGAAGTCAATCCCTTCTTTTCGGAGCTCGAAATCCGGGATCTCAAAACGCATTCTTTCCCCAAGAATTGCCACCTTATACCCTGACAGGATTCTCCAAGTATACATTGATTACTGGATCCGGAAAAGCATTTCCGTTCCGGACAGATAGAAAGCTTTATTACCATAAGAAACGATTGTGGAATCGGTCGAAGTATAGAGAAAACACGAACAACTGTCAATTGTGCACTTTTTTCGGTCTTACCAGATGGAATTACCTTGTCAAAGAGATAGCCCCGATGTATACTTCCAATCGTCATTTTCATATGTTTTTCATAAAAGCATATTATCATCATATTTTTTTATGGTCCGATTCATCGTTCGGATGCCATCAGAAAGGAATGTGTGCAATTATGGGAAATGCTGCCCGCCAGATCAAACGCAGAAGAGAAAAGGAACAACGCTATAATACATCTAGAAAACCGAACTGGTCAAAGGAAAAAAAGACCAGAATCGCCGTGATATGCGGGATTGTCGGACTCGTTGTTCTTCTTTTCCTCATGTTCTGGACCCCTGCAGGAACAGTAAAAACATGGTTTGGCAAACCTATGTTTGTTTCTGACAATTCTATTCTGGTAAAGAATCACGATTATTACTATTCTCTCGGTACCTATACACTTCCGGACGGATATACCCAGGATAAGGATTATTCCGTCGTCAAGGATCCAAATCGTTTTGAATTAAAAGCCGTTCCTAACAAAGAAGACAATAGCCTTGGTTACTTCTATCTGACACCCATTGCTTCCCCGAATCTTGATGCAATCCATTCCTCTTTCAAAGGCATGTACGAGGATGTCAGCGAAATGCAGGAAATGAACATTTTAGGCAAAGAAGCGCAATGGTTCTCCTACTCCTATCCTGCTGACCAGACAACACCCTCTGAATATGTACGGAATATCTGCATTTATATTCCTGCGGCACACGAATGTGATTTACTGCTGAGCCTGTATTCAAAGAAAACAGCTCAAGACGCGCTTCCCACTGAAGAACAAATGCTTGCACAAGTTGATATTATTTTGTCTGGCTTAAAATTTCAATGAGGCAAAACAGGCAGTGAAGAACTGCCTGTTTTTAAAACGGAAGCATAACTGTCAATTCTGTTCTGAATTGATGATATGTCATCACAGATCCCAATTCTTTCCTGAAACAAATCAAGAAGGTACGGTGAGCTC
The DNA here is from genome assembly GCA_900321295.1 of uncultured Eubacteriales bacterium. GTDB lineage: Bacteria > Bacillota > Clostridia > Christensenellales > Aristaeellaceae > UBA2943. The sequence continues at coordinate 1,231 of ONVN01000372.1, read as the reverse complement.
ATGCCCCAGATTTATGCAACGCTTGGTCCCAGCTGTGAATCAAAGGAAATTCTTATATCCATGCTACACGAAGGTCTCAATGGCATGCGGCTGAACCTTTCACATGCGTCGATTGCAGAAAGCCGAAAACTCATTGAAATGTATGCCGATTCATGTCGATGTTTAAGTCTGCCTTTTGAACTGATGATTGATCTCCACGGTCCAGAGCAGCGAACAGGAAGCATGAAGAACATCAGTTTATCACAAAACAGTTCAGTTATCCTAAGACCGGAAGCCCTTTTCATGCAAGATTCCTCAATTCCAGTATCTTCCGAATTCCTTGCTGCTCTGGAAACGAATGACCATGTTCTCATCTCGGACGGGATAATCGAACTGCAGATCGAACAAAAACTACCTCCTGTACCGCATATCGTAAAGGGATCCAGCAAAGAATTATCATCCTTTTCCTGCAGGGTTCTGCGTGGAGGCATCGCTGCGAGCAACCAGTCAATAAAAATCATCGGAAAAGAAGTCCTGGGGCCTCTTCTAACAGAGAAAGATTTCATCAACCTGGATATGGCGGCAGAAATGGGAGTTACATCCGTGATGCAGCCCTTTGTCCAATGTGGTCAGGATATCGTCGGCCTTCGAAGCGCACTGGAATCCCGCAAACTCCATGTCAAAATCTTTGCCAAGATAGAGTCTCTTTCTGGAGTACAAAACCTGGCTTCCATCATTGATACTGCAGATGTTGTTGTGATTGCACGTGGTGACCTCGGAAACGCTGTTCCACTTTGGGAACTTCCTGCTATACAGAAGCAGATAGCATCTCAATGCCGTTCATCGGGAAAGCCATTTATGGTTGTTACACAGATGCTTCATTCTATGCTTCATTCACCGGTTCCTACACGCGCGGAAGTCCTGGATATTTTCAATGCGGTTCTGGACGGCGCATCCTACCTGATGGTCACTGGCGAAACCACAGTAGGTGAATATCCGGCACAGGTTATTCATTATCTGAAAAAAACCGCTTTCGAAGCAGAAAAATACATTAAGAACTATGGCGTTTTCTGAACATTTTGCAAAGCTTCTTTATCTTTCCTATCACAAAGAGAACAGTCAGTCTCGTCTCAATCTTGATAGAAGAGCCAGACTGACTGTTCTCTTTATTTATATTGTTTATTCATGTTCTACTGCACGGAAATATTTATTGCCCACTTTGAGGAAAGTATATCCAAGAATGAATAGTATG
>ONVN01000371.1 GCA_900321295.1 uncultured Eubacteriales bacterium | reverse complement strand
TCCTTGATCATGCTTGCGCTATTCTGTATCGGTCATGTTTAGTATCAGATTCATTTCATTGATCATTTCGGCATCCTTTAATGCAAACTTGAATTCAACTCGCCGCGATGCCTCCATATTTTCATTACCATCAGGATCATATACAAGATCATTACTGGACCTGCCTTTGGCAGTCAGGATGCGCTGCAGAAGCTGACGCTGCTTGGAGGAAAGGCTGGACATGGAAAGACAGTATTCAGCCACACTCAGTGCTCGGTTCTGGCTGAGTTTTAGATTCTTGAGATAGGTGCCACTCGAATCTGTATGCCCTTCAATGATAATTTCTCCAATATAATCCATATACTCATCCTGAAGGAGTACATTCAGATAAACGGGTATGAACTGGTCAAGAAGCTGCTTTCCATCTTCACGGATTTCAGAAGAATTCGTCTGGAAGAAAACCTTGCTGTCAAGAGTAATGTCCCCAGTGTTCTGGTCTACCTGTGCTGCTATATGACTTTGTGCAAGAACAGCTGAGAGCTCTTTTACAATGGAAGAACGTACACCGACCATTTCTTCCAAACGTCTTGTCTGTGCATCAAAGAGTTCCTTCTGTGCGGAAAGCTGAAGCTGAAGTGAGTTGAGTTCGGTTTCTTTTGAAGCAAGTGTGGCTTTTGCAGACTCAAGTTCATCCATTTTACCAATCAGAATAATCGTCTGCTGCTTTAACTCGTTTTCTCTTTCTGCAAGATCGAGCTGTGCCTGAGTTAATGCAGCGGAGGCAGCATCAAGATTTGCCTGCTGAATAATAAGAATGCCTGCCTGCTCTTCGAGCTGACTCTGCTGAGAAAGAACGAGTGCCTGCTGTTGTTCGATTTCTCGCGTTTTTATTGTAAGCAATTGATTATAATGATATAAGTTATAGACGAGGAACAGGACGAAAACGAGCACAAGTGCAGCCATGATGTCAGAATAGGAAATCCAGCTGAAACCTCCGTTGCCATGGCCTGCTCTCCGATTATGGACGTGCTGACTTGCCATGATCAAGCCTCCTTGTTCTCGGTATGGTTGTCGGACGTCTTCATGATTTCCACCATGGAAGTCAGCGTTCGCTGAATCTGTGTCAATTGCGTTGAAGCATTTGCACTGGAACCGCCTGCTAAGTCTTCACGAAGAGACTGCAGCATACTGTTCATGCTGCTTTCAAACATTCCAAGAGATTTTGAAATACCTTCGACTACATTCTGAACAAAGGTGTCATAGCTTTGAGAAAGACGATTGCCCGCGTCGGAAAGAACGGACCCTGCCTGATGCATGGAAGCAGAGTGACGTTCATCAATTTCGGAAAGATTTTTCACGGAGTCGGAAGCGGCCTGCCTGAATTGATGCATGGAAGCTGCAAGTTCATCCTGGCATGAACGAATAACTCGCAGTGCGTTTAATTCCTCCTGGCTCGCTGCATGCATTTGCCCGAGCAATTCAGATGTATTTCTTTCAAAACCTTCGTCACGCTTTCTGGCTTCTCCAAGTTCGGCAATATAGTGTTCAAACTGCTGAAGAATATCGGTGGAAACCTGGTGAAGCTGTTGGACACGTTCCATCATATGGGCGGTTGTCTCGAGGGAACCATTCAATTGGTCCATGGAAATCTGCTGGCTTTGATTCAGCTGGGCCATCGTTTTCCCTAAGGAAAGGAATTGTCCGCCCAGGGAACGATTCATACCCTCAACAAACTGATTCACGATTCGCTGGACACCATCGATCTGTGCCGAAGTGGCCCCTCTCAGGAAATCAGACATTGCAGTCGTAATTGGCTGCATGCCGCTTCGAACGGCTGTTTCCACTGATTTTGGAAGACTGTTCGAAAGCGCGTCAGAAACATTGCCCAGCATGTGATTTCGATCCTGGTTCTGACAAATCAACTGCACATCATTATCAAGAGGACGCTGCATAGCAAGGGTCGTGAATGACTCGGTAAAATCATCAATGGCCCGGTAACTTGCTCCTTGTGCAATTCGGTTGAGCATATTGAAAACAAGCGCGCAGGAAACACCGGCGACAGAAGTTCCAAAGGCGAAATGCATGCCATTGAGCAGAGACTGAATCCCCACCATCATATTTTCTGTTGAAGTGACATCCAGACCCGACAGACCGTGCGTCATTCCCATAAAAGTGCCGAGAATGCCGAGGCTTGTGAGCAAACTGGGAATGAGCTCAGCAAGAGGTGCATTTCCTGGCCCATGTGTAACTGTATCATCATTTACATAATCTTCCACATTGCACGGAAGACCGCGACGGTCAAGCTGGATGGCGTTTTGCAGAAAACGCAGCCAGCAGCCACGCAACCGTCTTCCTATGAAGAGGTTTTCTTGCCAGACAGGATGGTCCGTCACCGTACCGGCTTCATCCTGAAGCTTGCGAATGGCCCTTCGCAAAGCACGTGAAGTTGTCCATAAGGGAACAAGACACTTGATAAATCCAATCACCGTGACGACTGCAATCGCAAGATAAATTATGTAATCGCCGACATGGGTTAGGGAGGAAAGAATATCCTGAAAGAACTGCTGCATAATTGGACCTCCTGAAGATGCAGGTGAGGGACACTGAAAGATTCCTATAAAATCAACGAAAAAGAAGATTCAAACAATCCCGTGAGAAGAAAAAAAGCAAACACATATCATTATAACCGAGGAAATGGCCTTTTAAAAGAGAGCTCAGCATTTTGCGGCCGTATTGATTGACCGTGATGGCTTGAAATGGTAAAATGCTTTGCTGTCATAGATTTCCGAGGCAGTCTGAGGGGAGGAAAGTGCATGAAAATCAATTCGGCCCGCATTGAAGCCATGCTGGAAAAAGTTCAAAAAGCACCAAGGTATACAGGCGGGGAGATGAATACGTCCGTAAAGAGCTGGGATAAAACCGAACTGCACTATGGATTCTGCTTTCCGGACACCTATGAAGTGGGCATGTCGCATCTTGGCATGAAAATACTGTACGGACTCGTCAATCAGGAATCCGATATGGTCTGCGAACGTTTTTTCATGCCCTGGACCGATATGAAGGAACAGATGGAGCTGGAAAATATTCCACTGTTTTCCATGGAAAGCCGAACAGCTTTATGTGACTTTGATATGATTGGCTTTACGCTCCAATATGAAATGAGTTATACCAATATTCTTGCCATGATGCGCCTTGGAAAAGTCACACTACAGAATGCAGACAGACTCCGTGACGAGCCCATCGTCGTGGCTGGCGGACCATGTGCATCTAACCCGGAACCGCTTGCTGATTTCATTGATGCATTCATGATGGGTGACGGGGAAGAAGTGACACTTGAAGTATGCAGGACGGTCAGGGACTGGAAGAAGAGCGGGACGGAAAGAATCAACTGCCTGAAAGCCCTTGCCTCTATCCCGGGAGTTTATGTTCCCGCGCTGTATGATGTAACTTATCATGCGGATGGTACCGTACAATCGGTGAAGCCGAACTGTCCGGATGTGCCTTCCACAGTGCATAAATGTATTGTTAAGGATCTCAATACTGCCTATTATCCAATGGATATTCCTGTGCCCTATACAGAGATCGTTCATGACAGAATCATGCTGGAAATCATGCGTGGATGTACGCGGGGGTGCAGATTCTGCCAGGCAGGGATGCTGTATCGGCCGGTCAGGGAACGGAGTATAGAGCGCCTTCTGGAGCTGGCCGCCTCTTTGGAAAAGACAACTGGATATGAAGAGATGTCTTTGTCATCGCTTTCAAGCGGAGACTATACCTGTCTTGCTGAGCTGATCCGTGAACTTCTCAAGAAGTTTTCAAAGGAGCATGTTTCCGTCTCGCTTCCGTCTTTGCGTCTCGATTCAATTTTGAAAGAATCCCTTGAAGAGACACAGAAGGAGCGAAAAACCAGTCTCACATTTGCGCCTGAGGCTGGTACGCAGAGACTGAGAGATGTGATTAATAAAGGCATCACGGAGGAAGATCTGATTGAGAAAGTGACCGATGCCTTCCAGGGTGGATGGAGTTCTGTAAAGCTGTATTTTATGATCGGACTGCCAACTGAAACCTACGAGGACCTCGACGGAATTGTTGATCTGGCGCAGAAGGTATCTCGCTGTTATTTTTCGGTTCCCAAAGAGAAACGAGCGAAGGGTTTTCGCGTGACTGTCTCTGCTTCTTCCTTCGTTCCAAAACCGTTTACGCCTTTTCAGTGGGCTCCGCAGGACACTCAGGAAATGATCCGGGAAAAGCAGCAGTATCTGAAGGAAAAACTCCGACAGGTCAAAGGTGTCAACTTTAATTACCATGAATCCAAAACCAGCCTTCTGGAAGCATGTTTTGCACGGGG
>ONVN01000222.1 GCA_900321295.1 uncultured Eubacteriales bacterium | reverse complement strand
GGGTCATGCCGAGGTCCGCAATGTGTTCAAGATCACGGGTTCCGGTATCATCGCAGGCTGCTATGTGCAGGACGGCAAGGTCCAGCGCAATGCCAACGTACGTCTGCTGCGTGACAATGTAGTGGTCTTCACAGGCAAGCTCTCCAGCCTGCGCCACCTCAAGGATGACGTTAAGGAAATGGCCGCCGGTTATGAATGCGGTATGAGCCTTGAAGGCCATAACGACATCAAGGAAGGCGACATTGTCGAGTGCTTTGTCATGGAAGAGATTCCGCGCTGAGCACATCATTCTCAGATTCAGTGAGCGGGAGGCAGGAAATGGTTCCTGCCTCCCGCTTTCCGACTTGTATCCTGTATACAGAAAGGGAAAATATGTCTTTTCAGAGAACAGACCGTCTTGCGGAAGAAATTCAGCGGGAAGTCGATGACATCATCCGCCATGAGCTGAATGATCCGCGCATTGACGGAACATATTCCGTGACACGGGTTGAGGTCACGCGTGACCTGCGGTACGCCAAAGTCTTCGTGAGCATTCTCGAGGATGACAAGCGCGGACCGCTGATGGAAGCCCTGGACTCCGCCAGAGGCTATATCCGCAGGACGCTGGGCAAGAACATGCGTCTGCGCTATACACCGGAAGTGCTGTTTGTCTCGGACCAGAACATTGCCTACGGCGTGCACATCGCCCAGGTTCTGTCCGAAGTGACGAAGGGAGAAAACCATGACGAGCCGTGAGGGGCTTCAGGCCGTTGCGGAGATTCTGAAAGGCTCTAGGCGGATCGCGATTGCGGCGCACCTCAATCCGGACGGGGACTGTATCGGCTCCGCTCTGGCCATGCGCCTGATTCTGCGCAGAATGGGCAAGGAAGCCGATGTGTTTGACCGGGATAAAGTGCCCGACAACATGATGTTTCTCGCAGGCGCCGATACCGTGCGGCCGCTGAGCGCTGCCGAGGGTCCCTATGACGTCCTCCTGTGTGTGGACTGTGCGGATCTGCAGCGCATTGTCAGTTTCTCTGTGCCGGAACAGAAGGAACAGTTTGACCGCCTGCTCGGCATGTGCGGAAAAGTCGTCCAGATTGACCACCACGGGACCAACCCGTGCTACGGGGATGCCTGGGCTGTTGACGGAGACGCTGCCGCCGCTTGTGTGCTGGTGTATGACATCATGGGCCTGCTCGGGGTATCGGTCGACCGGGAGATCGCCGAATGCCTGTATACGGGCATTTCCACGGATACCGGCAACTTTCTTCAGGACAACACGAACGAAGGTGCCCTCCGTGTCGTCGCCGCCATCCAGGGGACCGGGTTCAGCCAGGCCGAACTGGGACGGAAACTTTTCGCGGAAAGGCGGCCGGCTCAGGTTGCCCTGATTTCACGTGCGCTCCAGACGCTCCGGTATGCGTCGGACGGCGGGGTCACCTGCATGACGCTGACGCTGGCCGATTTTGAGGAGACCGGTGCGCTGCCGGAGGATGCGGACACCATCGTCAATTTCGGCAGGGATATTCTCGGCGTGCATATGGCCATGCTGGCCAGGGAAACCGCAGAGGGCATCAAGATGAGTCTCCGGGCGATTGCACCCTATCGGGTGAATGACGTGGCGAAGAACTTTGGCGGCGGAGGCCATGCGCAGGCGAGCGGCTGCACCCTGCACGGTGTTCCGCTTCAGGAGGCAGCGGATACTGTTTTCCTGGCGCTGCAGAAGGCGCTGGAAGAGCAGGTATGATGCATGCACCTGACCGGAAAGGTACATGAGAGTATGAATGGATTTATCAACGTCCTCAAGCCGCCGGGCATGTCTTCTGCGGCCGTTGTGGGCTTTGTCAAGCGCATGACGAAGGAGAAGCATGTGGGGCACGCGGGGACACTGGATCCGGAAGCCGCAGGTGTGCTGCCGGTTATGATCGGGAGGGCAACACGGCTTTTTGATTATCTGGTGGACAAGGAAAAGAGCTATGTGGCCGAGTGCGCGTTTGGTGCATCCACGGATACCCAGGATGCTCAGGGCACGGTCCTGGAAACCGGGGACCAGTACCCGGACCTGGATACCGTGCGACGTGCGTGCCTTCAGCTGACCGGCGACATTCTTCAGCGTCCGAGCATGTACAGTGCCATCAAGGTGGGCGGGAAACCGCTGTATGCGCGTGCCCGGAGAGGCGAAGAGGTGGAAGTACCGGAACGCACGGTCCATATTGAACACATCGAAGTGATGGGGGAAATGGCGGACCACGGCGTCCTTCTCCGGGTGGACTGCGGACGGGGCACGTATATCCGCTCGGTCTGTGATGATCTCGGCAGGCTGACGGGCTGTCCCGCACATATGCGGTTCCTTCTGAGAACCCGCTCCGGTGCGTTTACCATCGAACAGGCCATGACCCTCGAGGAGATGGCGGCGTTTGCGGAGGCAGGAACGCTTGCGGAGCATCTGCTGCCGCTGGATCTGCCGCTTCAGCATCTCCCTGAGCTGTCGCTTCCCATGAAGATGCAGAAGCAGGCCCTCAACGGTGTGCGCTTTCCGGCGCCTCCGGAGATTACGGAAGGGCAGAATGTCCGTACCAGCCTGGGAAACCGGTTCCTGGGAATCACCCGCAGGGAAGGGCATGAGATGGTCTGGAAGGTCCTGATTCTGCCGGAGCCCGGTGAATTCGAACCAAGAAAGTAAGTGAAGCTGCCGTGGAAATGATCCATAATCCGACTGCGATCGGCCCGTGCGTGCTGGTCCTGGGCATGTTTGACGGTGTACACAGAGGCCATCAGGAACTCCTGATGCAGGGCGGTGAACGGGCCCAGAAGCTGAAGGTGCCGCTGGTCGTCTCGACCTTTGAACCGCATCCCATGGAGGTCCTGTTCCCCGATAAGGCACCGAAGCGGCTGACCACGCTTCAGGAGCGAGCGGAGATCATGGCAGGCTACGGTGTGGATGCCCTGTGTGTGGACACGTTTACCAGGTCTGTGGCCGGAACGGAGCCCCGGGATTTCCTGGACAGCATGGTCCGCACCTACAGGCCGAAGTGTGTGGTGTGCGGCTATAACTATACCTTCGGTGCCCGCGGCGCCGGCAAGCCTGAGGACATGACGGCCTATGGCCTTGAGCATGGTTTCGAAACCCTTGTGGTTCCGCCGGTGGAAATCGCCGGGGAGTCGGTGTCCTCCACGAGGATCCGCCGGGAACTGGAGGCGGGGCATATCCGGATGGCTAGCCGCCTGCTGGGGCATGCCTACACCCTCGAAGGCGTCATTGAGGACGGAAAGCACCTCGGACGCACCATTGGGTTTCCCACCGCAAACCTCCACTATGATCCGGCCAAGGTGCTTCCGGCCTACGGCGTCTATCTGGCCTATCTGACCTGTGAGGGCAGCCGGGCCCGGGAGAGTGTGGTCAATATCGGGTGCCATCCGACGCTGCCGGATGGAACGGTGACCGTCGAGGCACACATGCTCCAGGAGCATGCCGACCTGTACGGCCAGAAAGCCGTGCTTACCCTGATGGATTTTGTGCGCGGGGAAAAGCGTTTTGATTCCAAGGAAGACCTGGTGGCACAGATTGAAAAGGACAAGGACTATGCCATGGCATGGTTTGAGCAGCATTCCAGGTAAAAATGTCCGCCGGGGCTTCGGAAAACAGCAGGCTCCGCGGGAAGACCATCTCAGAAAGGGGGAGGCGCATGCGGCCTCACCACTGTGAATTATGTCACATTGACCTGAAGCATGTGTCCGTCACACGCGGCGGGCAGGAAGTGCTCCAGGATGTCAACATGCATATTCACTGCTCGCAGCTGACGGTCCTCATCGGGCAGAACGGTGCGGGAAAAACAACGCTGATCCGTGCCCTGCTCGGGGAGATTCCCTATTCGGGAAGCATCCGGCATGAGGACGGAAAGGGAAAACCCATCGGCCACCTGAGGATCGGCTATGTTCCGCAGCATTTGGCCTTTGATCAGGAAATGCCGGTGACGGTTCAGGATTTTATGGCCTCCGCTTTTTCCAAACGCCCTGTCTGGACAGGTGTCAGCCGGAAAACCCGCCAGGAAATCCTGGATGCACTGTCCCTGGTGCATGCCTCCGAGATCATTGACCGGCCTCTGGGCAGATGCTCGGGCGGCGAACTCCAGCGTGTGCTGCTGGCACTTGCCCTGCGTCCGTCGCCGGACCTTCTGGTGCTGGATGAACCGGTGGCGGGCATTGACCAGAACGGACTGAAAATGTTCCTGGATACGGTCAATGAGCTGCGCGCAGGAAGGCATATTGCCATTCTGCTGGTCAGCCATGACCTGCATTTTGTACGGGAGTATGCGGACCATGTGGTGCTGCTGGACAAAACCGTGCTGATCCAGGGGGCGCCTGACCCGGTGTTCGAGTCGGAGGCCTTTGAAAGTGTCTTTGGAACGGGGGTGGAGAGCTGAAATGGAAGGTATCTATCACCTGATGGACGCACTGCTGCCGATTCCCTCCCTGCAGTTCTCCTTCATGAAGAATGCGTTCCTTGCGGTTCTGCTTCTGACGCCGCTGCTCGGACTCCTGGGGACCATGGCGGTGAACCAGCAGATGGCGTTTTTCTCGGATGCCTTGGGGCACAGTGCCTTGGCGGGCATCGGCCTGGGCATGATCCTGGGCGTGGGCAATGACCTGGTGAGCATGCTGGTCTTCGGCGTGATCTGGGCGGTGCTGATCAGCCTGATCAAGCATACCGGTGCAGCCTCAGCCGACACGGTCATTTCCGTCTTCTCCTCGACCTCCGTGGCAGCAGGCCTGCTGATCCTGTCGAGCGGAGGAGGGTTTGCCCGGTATTCGTCCCTGCTGATCGGGGATATTCTTGCCGTGGCACCCCGGGATATCCTGTATCTGCTCATTGCCCTGGTGGTGGGGGTTGTGCTCTGGATGCTGCTCTACAACGGGCTCCTGCTGACGAGCATCAATGCCTCCCTGGCACACAGCCGCGGTGTCCGGACCCGGCTCTACGAGATCGCCTTTTCCATTCTTGTGGCCGTGGCGGTCATGCTGGCCATCCGCTGGGTGGGCGTGATGCTGATCAATGCCCTGCTGATCCTTCCCGCGGCCAGTGCGCGGAATGTGGCCAGGAACACCCGTGCGCATGCCGTTCTTTCCGTTCTGTTTGCCCTGGCGAGCGGAATGGCGGGGCTTTTCAGCTCCTATGCCTGGAACACCTCTGCTGGTGCTGCAATCATCGTGTTTGCCGCACTGATCTATGCTGTCAGCCTCGCGCTGCGGCGTATTGTCAGGGGATAACCCGGAAACGGATCAATCCAAAGGGAGGAACGTATGGAACGTCTTTTGATGCTGATGCAGGCTTCGTCATTTTCCCGGGTGCGGGAAACCATGGCGGAGGCTTTCCGCACCGCGAGTGTTCCGTCGAAACTGACGGTCGGCCTTCTGCTGACAGAGCTCCCGGGCGAAGAAGAACTGGAGATCATGAAAAACACCAAGGGCCTGATGTACCTGGTGGAACCCGGTACCGTCTGGGAAAAGGTGCACAGGTTCTGGCAGGGCGAGGCCTTCGTTCTGATGCTCTCCTGCGATGCGGTGTTTACCCCGTCCTGGGACCGTGAGCTGCAGCAGATGCAGCAGAAAACTGGGGACCGCGGGATTCTGACCGGTATTCTTCCGTGGCCCGGGGATCCGGTGGATGCCGTCTACAGCATTGCCGGGGAAAAGCTTGAGGGCAGGACGCTGCACTTCCGGCAGGGCGTACCGCTCAGGTATGCCTCGGCTTCCCATCTTTCCGCTTTTCTCAATCCGTCCTTTGCTTTCGGGCCGGCACCTTTCTTCCTGAAGGCGGATCCTTCCGCAGGCCCTGTATTCCTTCAGGCGTTTGAGGACCGGTGGGTTCTTCAGACCATGTATGCCCCCGTCCTGCGCATGAAACAGCCGACGGTCCTGGAGCCCGTGGTTCTTCCCGAAGGGGAGAGCATGGAGCATTTTGCCCGGCACTTTGGCATGGACCTGGTCTCCGGCCTGCTTTCGCCGGAAATCCGCGAGGGCATCTTTACCTCCGATCTGCAGGTCAAGATGACGGTTCCTCTTGCGGTGAAACTGCAGGAGGGCATCCGCCAGAGTACGATCGGACGGAACAATGCCGACCCGCTCTTTGTGACGGCTTATCTTCCGAAGGAGGACAGCGCGATGCCGGATGAGCAGGAAATGGCACATTTCCGCCGTCTGGCCGCCATCGAACGCCTGACCCTCCTCTGCTTTGCCAAGCCCGGAGCCATCCGGAAAATCCTCTTCAGCCATCCCAACACCCTGGAGTTCAAGCCGAAATACTGCCTGGCCTTCCGGGGAGAGGGTGAAGCAGACGATGCAAGCTATGACATTCTGAACCATTTCTTCCTGCTGGCAGCCGGACGCGAAAAGTCCCCGGATCACACACATTATGTCTGGGTGGACTTTGATTACATGGGGTATCCGGTGTATGAGGGAACGGCCCTGAACTGGGAGAGCATCTGCACGGACCGGGTCTGTCTGGGACGCGTCGGCGGATGTCCGGACTACAGCATGGTCTCCGTCCCGGAGCACCTGCTGGACGAATTGTGCCGGGAAGTCCATGCGATGTGTGAAGAGGAAATGCGGAAGACCGGCCATCTTCCGGAGCCGGACGCGGTGCTTGAAAACATGATGGAAAAAAATCCGGCGTGGTTTGAGCTTCTGGACCTTCCCGGAAGGCGGGACCTGCTCTCCCTGAGCATGACGCTCTGGGGAGATGAATGGGGCCGCCGGGGATAAGGCCGGTTCCGTTCATCATCTGAATAAGGAAAAGACAAGTCTTGACAAACCCGAAAACGCGGTGTCCCAACCGGTTCAGCGCGTTTTCGGGCCTTTTTTTCTGCAACAAGATTGTGTATCCGTCAAAAATCGGCGCCACTATATCTTGACAAAAATCTGCTTGACGGGGGCAGTGGTGTGCGATATAATGCCGCTTGCTCGCCTTCCAAAGACCACCTCCGGGCGATCGGCGGCGGGGATACATACGGAGAAAAAGCGGCGGTGTGCCGCATACAATAGGGGAGGATCACGGGATGAGAGTGATTAAGCGCAATGGCGCCGAAGTGGATTTTCTTGCGCAGAAAATTGAGAATGCCATCCATAAAGCCAGCATGAATGCACAGGAAGAGGTGCGGCTGACAGCCCGGGAAGAACAGCTGGCAACCCGGCACGTCCAGGAAAAATGTGAGACACTGGGCCGGGCTGTTTCCGTGGAAGAAATCCAGGATATGGTGGAAAATGAACTGATGGCCCAGGGGCATTATGATGTGGCGCGCCTGTATGTGCGCTATCGTTTCCAGCGCTCCCTGGTCCGCAAGGCCAACACCACGGATGACCGTATTCTCTCCCTGATTGAATGCAACAATGAAGAAGTCATTCAGGAAAACGCCAACAAGAATCCCATCGTCAACTCGGTCCAGAGGGACTATATGGCCGGCGAAGTCAGCCGTGACCTGACCGCACGTCTTCTCCTTCCGAAGGAAATCGTGGATGCGGACCGTGCAGGCATCATTCACTTCCATGATGCCGACTATTATGCACAGCACATGCACAACTGCGATCTGGTCAACCTGGAGGATATGCTGCAGAACGGCACCGTGATTTCCGGCACCATGATCGAGAAACCGCATTCCTTCTCCACGGCCTGCAACATTGCCACCCAGATCATTGCCCAGGTGGCGTCCAACCAGTACGGTGGACAGTCCATCTCCCTGACGCACCTGGCTCCCTTTGTCCAGGTGTCCCGTGAGAAAATCCGCCGGGAGGTGGAGGAAGAGTACGGGATTCTGGGCGGAACCGCCGACAGATCCCGGATTGCCGAAGTGGTGGAAAAGCGGCTGCACCAGGAGATTGAGAAGGGCGTGCAGACGATTACCTACCAGGTGATCACCCTGATGACCACCAACGGCCAGGCTCCGTTCCTGACGGTGTTCATGTACCTCAATGAGGCACGCAGTGAACAGGAGAAGAAGGACCTTGCCCTGATCATCGAGGAGGTTCTGCGCCAGCGCTATGAGGGCGTGAAGAATGAAGCCGGTGTCTGGATCACCCCGGCCTTTCCGAAGCTGATCTATGTGCTCGACGAGGACAATATCACCGAGGGCACTCCCTACTTCTATCTCACCAAGCTCTCCGCCAAGTGCACCGCTAAGCGCATGGTGCCGGACTACATCTCTGCCAAGGTCATGCGTCAGCTCAAGGTGGACAAAAACGGCAACGGCCATGTCTACACCTGCATGGGCTGCCGTTCCTTCCTGACGCCGTATGTGGATCCGGAGACCAACCAGCCGAAGTATTACGGACGTTTCAACCAGGGTGTTGTGACCATCAACCTGGTGGATGCAGCGCTCTCCTCCGGCGGTGACATGGACAGGTTCTGGGAGATCATGGATGAACGCCTGGAGCTCTGCCACCGGGCACTGCGGCTCCGCCATGAGCGTCTTCTGGGCACCCTGTCCGACGCCGCACCGATTCTCTGGCAGCATGGCGCT
>ONVN01000047.1 GCA_900321295.1 uncultured Eubacteriales bacterium | reverse complement strand
GTTCTCCTGCCTGATTCATGGTGTACAGTTCCTTGTATACACCAATCGGGCTGGAGCCCGTAGGAAGGCCAAGCACAAAAGGACGGCCTGCTTCGGGACCATCGTTATGGGCCTTGATCTTTGCAGCAATGTAATTTGCTGCCCACTTGCACATTTTCTGGTAATTATCCTGAATGACTACACGCATAGCAATAAACTCTCCTTTTTGCGGCAGGTCGGCCGGGGCCTTCCCACAGATTGATTAAGCTTTGGAAAGAGCCTCTGTTACGGTTTTGATTCCGCTTTTTGCGTTCTCTCTGACGACGCACATCGTTCTCCTTTTCCGACAACCATATGCCAGCCTTTATGCTCTTTTTTCCTGTGCAGAGCAATCCAGGTCTTAAGCATACTGGATAGAAAGAGAAACGCGCCGTGGCAGCATCCGCCGAGTCTTTCGACAACTGCCAATCCTCGTCACCCGACCATCCTCTTTCGGATCACCGCCTGATGTGTTCATCAGGAAAGATGAAATCCGGAAAAATGAAACCGGACGGGCCTGGCGCTAACAGTCTCACCGCTCCTTCGGCACGGCTCTGAAACTGTTTTCCAGTCTATATCATAACATATCTGTCAACCGGAGCTATTCTGGTTCAAAGCTGGACATGTTTTCCATGTTTTCTCATTCCTGACCAGAATGTGAAATATGAGCTGACAAAACATCAAGAATTCTCGTGTTCCTGTCAAGTCCGTTCATTACCTCCAATATCGATCACATTCGATTCCATATTCTTCGCAAAGTTCATCCACCGTTTCGAACGGAAACACCTCTGCACAGCCATCCGGAATGGCAATCAGTTGTTTTACAAATGCGGTGACCAGATCAATCATTTCAGGAGAATGTCTTTGTTCAGGACTCTGTGGATCCGCATTCCCTGTTTCCCAGATCAGGTTTCTTTCATACAGTTTGAACTCATCAATCAGCAGATCAACATCTCTGCTGAAATAGAATTCATTCAACTCATTTGCTTCTCCATAGCTCCGAATGATCTGTCTCAGCTTTTCAAGGATGCGCTCTTTCGAAAATGCGGAATCTGTGCTCATGATACAATCCCTTCCTTTTATAATCTTTTGCAGGACAATCGGGAATCTGTTCACTGCCAGATCAAAGCGTGGACCATGTGAACGCTCAATCCATGCACGCCCTACAGGCTGATCTTCATCTGCAGTGCTCTTCCTGCACAGCGGATCAAACAAAAACCCGATACAGACCTTACAGTCAGGCGAATGACACCCTGTTCTCCTGATCTTTCATGCCGGTTTATGGCTCATTCCCCCTCTGAATGCCCATCTGCTTGCTTCATTCACAGTCATCTTTCCTGCTGTTACCTCGTACGGCACCAGTTTATGGAGCGTTTTCCCTCCTGCTGGATCAGTACGAAATCTTTCGGTCCTTCCCAGCGCCAAAACGTATGAAATGTACTTCTCTTTTTCCGGGATCAATTGTCACCACGTCAAACAGGTATTTCGTTTTGTCCCATTTCCGACGGTTCTGAAACGTCATTCCTTCTGTACCGTTGCTTTTAGGAACCTGAAACCGTGCACAGCCGATGGCAATTTCTTTCCAGGCTCCAGCATCGCTGATCATATCTCCATGATCATGTCCATGTATATATCCGATGATGATGCCATTTGAAGCAGCAAAATCATTCAACGCTTCTTCGATCATCTCTCCGTTTTCCACATCCCCATGGAATCCCCATTCGGGACGGGTGGGAAGGTGTGAGAGGATCAGAACCTGGGATTCCGTCTGCAAAGCCTGCTCTTTTAACCACGTTGCCGTTTCCGGTTGGAATGCCTTTCCCTCTGCAGTAATACATACAACCCGAATACCGTCAAAATCGACATAATAATCAGTCGGACGAAGGTCGGAATGATGTTCTGTCTGTGTTGTCGCTGTATTTTCCAGCAAACGGTTCAGTTCGTCATTGCTCAGGACTTCTTCCATCCCATATCCTGCATTGGAAGAATACGTGGACTGGATATTGTTGTCATGGTTCCCTTGAATCCGGTGTACATTGCTGGTGACCTTGTTCTCCTCTGCAAGGACTTCCCGGATCTGCCGGATTGCTTCCTCTTTGGTCGTGGTCTGACCGTTGATCATGTCCCCGAGATTCCAAAGGCCATCAACATGCGCTT
>ONVN01000369.1 GCA_900321295.1 uncultured Eubacteriales bacterium | reverse complement strand
GACTTAGCTGTTCGCAGCAGGATTCGTGGTATTGGTGGCTGAGGTGGTCTGGGAAGACAGCCCGGCGTCAGTGCTTAAAGTGGTCTCGGTGGCATTGGTGTTCGTGGTGGTTACACCGGCTTCGGTGGTAACAGAGGTTTCAGTGCTGAAGGATACGCTTGTGCTTCCCTTGAAAGACACAAGGCCTATAGCCATAGCGGCCAGTACAGCGCCAGTCGCAACAATCGCGATCATCTTTTTCTTGCTCATTTTACTTTATCTCCTTAAATCATTTTGTTTGAATACTTTTTCTTGACTTATTCTATCATTACTTCGCGGTGATGGTGAAAACGCTGGTTTCTTCTCAGCGATTAGTTGTTCTCTGCAGGATGGGCAACATCAGTGGTCTGGGTGCCCGAGGTGGTCCTGGCGGACAGGCCGGCGTCAGTGCTCAAAGAGGTTTCAGCGGAGCTGGTGTTGGTGGTGGTCACACCGGACTCAGAGGTAACGGAGGTGCGGAAGGAAACCTGCGTGCTTCCCTTGAAGGATACGAGGCCCAGGGCCATGGCAATCAGTACAGCGCCAGTCGCAACAATCGCAATAATCTTTTTCTTACTCATTTTCTTTATCTCCTTAATATTCTGTTTGAATATTTTTTCTTAAAATTTTTCTTTCGCAAGCGCTCATCGGCTTGCATATGTAGATACGAAGCGGAAACCATGGTGGCAGCAGATTGTAAAAATATTTACAAAACACTTTTTCGTGGCGCATATGATTATTGCACCGTCAGCAGCACATCTCAGCAGATCATCTCCGGTTTTGGGGTTCTCCCCCAACTTCCGCACCAATCAGGGTTTTATCAAAGTGCATGATATTTACCATAATTATGCGAAATGGTTCTATTTCTTGCCCGTATAATACATGATTGAACACGATTTACAGCTGTCTCCGACTCAAGTCCTGTTTTCCGCACTACGGAACTCTTGAGAAATCAAGGGCTCTTTTTTGCATATACAGAGAAACTCAAACCGCATCAAAGGATACACAATCTTGGCATCTTCGCGAAGAAAGCCTGCATCCTGTTTGCACTGATGCATCGGCTCTGTAACGTGGCGTAGCGATCCATGGTAAACTGACTGCCTTTACCTGCATACAATAGGCATTATTACAAGAACCGGAATTACTGGTTTTTCCAAATGCAGCTCAGAGTTTCCAATGATCAATTTGTTCGACAATTCCTGAATCATTTTCTTCCTCTTTCACAATTAATTGATCCATAGTACAATAAAATGGCAAAATGGTTTGCAATCTGGATATACAGAAATGTTTTGTCTTCTGTTGCATGAATATAGCTAAACGGACAACGGGTTTGAATGGTTTTTATCAGCAAGTGATGTATTAATGTTCTTATGGGGAAAAAGCACAAGAACCAATAACAAAAAGGGGAGAATGATCAAAAATGACTGAGCTGCTGGATAAAAATGAAAAGAAAAACAACCGAATCAAAGGGTATGCAATCTTGATCGGCATTCTGTATTTGATTTTGCAGCATAGCTTGTATCTTTTTGGGCACTATCTTGCTTCATGGTTCGGCTTTACACCGGTTTTGCCGAAGATCGCTTTGGACGACAGAATACCGATCGTGTCGGCATTTATCATTCCGTATGTTTGGTCCTATGTGTACTGGGCAATGGCACCGATGGTTGTCTCCAAATGCGAAAAAAGGCATTTTGCTGATTATATGGCTGCGAACCTCGTTGCCTGCCTGGCAGGTGTGCTTGTTCTTGCTTTTTTCCCGACCTATATGGACAGAGTCGCAGAGGGCCTTTACGTTGTTCCCATGAACCCGACAATATTTGACCGTTTGCGTATGTTCTGGTATTCCCTGGATGGCTCTGAGATGGCGTATAACCTTCTTCCAAGCTTTCACTGCCTCAACAGCACACTTTGCTATCTGGGGGTTGCCGGACGCAAAGAAATTCCCGTCTGGTATCGGGTGTATTCTTTTGTGACCACAATTTTGATCTTTGCTTCCACTGTGTATGTCAAACAGCACTTTTTTCTGGACATCGTTACCGGTGTAGCCCTGGCTCTGGTGGCGTATCTCATTTGCAAAAAATTCCACTGGGGAAGGATGTTCACACCTGTAGAGCGCGTTTATGCAGGATGGAAGGCGAAAAAGTCTCAAGCAAACAGCTGACGTACTGGCAGACCTAACCAAGCGCACTCATGGAGATTGTTTCACGGGCAGAATCCTGCTGAATTGGCAGGGTTACAGCAGTTTCAGTTTCCATAGTCCTGCACACCATAGAGGAGACAATGACGAATAGGCTCCATCAGCAAACAGACAGCCTAATAAAGGGATTTGATAGTCCATCAAAAGATTCTGCACAGAAGGTTCTTGAGAAATCAGGAACCTTTTTGCATATACAAACCCTATGCTGCACTATTGTTTGATCAGGACTTTTCGCCGGATATGATTCAGAGAAAGTACTGAAGGATCGATCCCATTTCCCTTGAGCCTGATGGTTAGCGATTGTCCTGAATCCGGATTCTTCCTTCCAGATCATGCCAGGAATCTGTAAAGATTGAAACCAGGGACATTCCTTACGTTTGTCAGGTCCTGTGGCGGTTGGTTCATGCTTTCCGCATGGTATAATTCTTGCGCATTGGGTAGGATGAATTTCATTCAGTGGAAGCGTGCACTTAGAGAATTGAAGAACAATGGCAGTTTTGGGAACAAAGTGACCTAAAATACCGTTCACGCTGTTTTTTTGACGGATTGCGTATTTTGTGTTCGCAACGGGGAAAAGTATGCTAGGATGTTTAATGACGAAAGTGTAGATGGCCATGCATGTTGGTCCAATAAACCAGGTATGGCCAAATAGACAGTGAAAGGATGATACCATCATGAGTCAGAAAGCAGCCAAGGTATGGCGCGGCCTTACGGCCCTGTTTCTGTCCCTGTCCCTGTTCGTGCTCAGTATGGGCGGTGTGGCTGAACAGTGGCGCAGCGTGATTGATCAGAATCTGGGCACCACCAGCAGCAAGACTGTGAACGATGGACGTTACAATCCCGATTATACGAATACAGATGACCTGGTAAAGGCTCACTGGGCGATTGGCGAGCAGGTAGGCCAGGAAGGCGCAGTCCTGTTGAAAAACAACGGCGCCCTGCCGATGGCTTCCGGAGCAAAAGTGACCCTGTTTGGCATGGGCAGCCAGTATCCCTTCCTCGGTGGTGTGATGGGTTCCTCCATTTCCACACCGGATCAGGTGAATCTGGTAAACGCTCTGACCCAGAAGGGTTTTCAGGTGAACCCCACCATGACGGCTATTTATGAAGCCATGGGCAGCGTGGTCACCGGAGAAAGCCAGGGCTGGGGCGGCAAGACTCCGATCTATGGCCTGAGACCTGCCGGTTTCTCTACTCCATATGCTCCGTCTGAACCAAATCCTGACACCTACACAAAATCTGCCGATGAAATGGGCGGCGGTGCTGATGCAAATTATCAGGATTCTTTCAAGGAATACGCTGATGCTGCAATCGTAGTGTTCTCCCGTCCTGGTTCTGAAGGAAGCGACTATTATCCCGGCGCAACCGGCATTGATGAGAGCGTTTCCGGGAGCAAGAGCGCTCTGGCCCTGTCTGCCAATGAGCGTGCAGTGCTCGAAATGGCAAAGGCAAATTTTGACAAAGTGATTGTGCTGGTGAATACTGGTGTGGTCATGGAAATCGAAGACCTGAAGCAGGATGAAGACGTTGATGCCATCATGTATGTAGGTTTCCCCGGTGCATTTGGATTCCTTGGCATCGCGAATCTGCTCAATGGCAGCGCAGCTCCTTCCGGCCATCTTGCCGATACCTGGGCTGTGGATTTCGCCAAGTCTCCTGCTGCGCAGAACTTTGGTGCGATTCAGCTTGGTGACACATCCATGATCACCTGGCCCGGTTCCCTGATCGGAAGCGCTTCCGCTGCAGCTGCTCAGGGCGGTTTTGTCACTGCTGATCAAAACGGCATTAATCTTTCCTCCAACTATTATCTGGTGGAGGCGGAAGGCATTTACACCGGTTACAAGTATTATGAAACCCGTTATTATGATGCCATTCTCGGTCAGGGCAATGCTGCTTCCGCTGTAGGTGCGGTCGATGGTGCCGATAAATGGGATTATGCCAATGAAGTATCCTGGCCGTTTGGCTATGGTATGAGCTACACGACCTTTGAACAGAAGCTGGATGAAGTCTCCTTTGATGGAACAAAAGTGACTGCAAAAGTGACCGTAACCAATACCGGCGATGTTGCCGGCAAGGATGTTGCCCAGCTCTATGTTCAGACTCCTTACACGGAATATGACAAGCAGCATCAGGTGGAAAAGGCAGCCATCCAGCTGCTGGGCATGGAAAAAACCCAGGAACTGGCCCCCGGCGCATCTGAAACGCTGACAGTTACGGTGGATGCCAAGTACATGGCATCCTGGGATTCCACTGCCAAAGAAGGCAAGGGCGGCTGGATTCTGGACGGCGGTGACTATTACTTCGCCATTGGTAATGGTGCGCATGAAGCAGTGAACAATGTGCTGGCCGCACAGGGTGTAACTCTGAAGATGGAAAAGACATCTGTGGAAGAAACGCCAGCTGAAGTGACGACGGAAGAAACTCCTGCAGAAGAGGTCCCTGCTGTGGAAACTGCTGTTGAGGAAGTCGTACTGGGCAATGCGGAACTGGCCAAAGCTTTGACGATTGGCGAGGAAGGAACCGTGGATGAAACGACCTTTGCCAAATCAGCCAACGGAACAGAAGTGGTCAACCAGCTGGCTAATGCTGATGTAAACTATTACCAGCCCGGCTATGCCACCTATCTGTCCCGTACAGACTGGGAAGCGACTTTCCCGCGTACCTATAACGATCTTACGATTGATCCTGCCAACACAGAATGGATTCAGGCACTGACCAATGAAGTGTATCAGATGCCGAATGACGGCAAGGTTTCTGATGACGAAATGAACAAGGGTATTCCTGGCGGTCTGACGCTGAAGGACCTGGCAGGCAACAAGGATATCAACGATCCCAAGTATGAAACCCTGGTAAAGCAGATCCCTGTGAATACGCTGATTGCCAAACTCGCAAAAGGCGGCAGTGCATCTGACTTCATTCCCGAAATCCAGAACCCGGTCGTGTATCAGAACGACGGCCCCAACGGCTTCGGCGGAAGGCTGTCCAATCGTGGCAACTATGCGGAAGACAAAAATGCGGGCTTTAACATGGGCATCATGGCCAACGAAACCCTGATGGCTTCCACCTGGAACAAGGAACTGATCCTCAAGTGGGGCGAACTCATGGGCAACGATGGTCTCATGAGCGGCAACTGGTCGATCTGGGGTGCTGCGGCGAACACGCATCGTTCTGCCTGGAACGGACGCAATTTCGAATATTATTCTGAAGATGCCATGCTGAGCAATGTCATGTGCGCGGCTGTGATTGAAGGCAGCCTGAAATATGGCGTCATTATCGGACCCAAGCACTTCGCATTCAACGATCAGGAAACTCAGCGTTCCGGCATTGCACCTTACATGACGGAGCAGAAAGCACGTGAAAACGAGCTTCGTGCCTTCCAGGCTGCCTACGAAGACAAGGGTGCCCTGGGCATCATGACCTCCTTCTCAAGAATTGGTGCGACTCCTGTGAACGGACATATCGGCCTGCTCAAGAATATCCTTCGCGGTGAATGGGGCTTCAAGGGCCTGATGTCCACCGACATGATGAACTCTGCCGGTTACTTCCGTCCTGAAATGATCATTGCTTCCGGTGTCACTCAGATTGCGGACTTCTCCACAAATGAAACGATGCAGCAGGTGATGGCTACCTGGAATTATATGACTCCTGAACTGGTGCAGCAGAATCCTGGCTTTGTAGCTCTCGCACGGGAAGCTATGAAATATCAGCTTTATGCGTTCGCCAACAGCGAGGTTGCTTCTGTAAGCTTTGAAAAAGTTACTCCCTGGTGGGAAACTGCTATGACTGCCGCTGTATATGGCTTCCTGGCACTTGGCGTGATCTGCTGCGCAATGTACCTGGTAAGCTCCATGAAGAAGAAGGAGGAAAAGTAATGGTTGCCAAGAATGTGAAAAAGTCCGGCGTGATCGCCTATGCGCTCATGGCGGCCCTGGCCTTGATTGCCCTGATTGTATATCTGAGTGGCAACAGCTATATTTCAACTGCTCCTACGGCCAAGGATGAATTCTTCCAGAGCTATAACGTACATGCTTCCCAAGTGACCTGGCTGACGATTGGTGGCATTGCCTGCACAGTGATTGCCCTGCTGTCTGCACTGTTTGTTGAACAGAAAGGCATCGTGCGGCTGTGCACGGATGTCCTGCGTGTTGCGGCGCCGATCCTGATTATCGTTGCGCTGGCATTCTTCCTCACCGATCGTGTGGATGGCTTCGGCTATGTGTATGGATCGAACCTTGCACTGGGCAAGGATGATGCCTTTACGGCAGGGAGCAAGAGTATTCAGGGCATCGCTCTCTATGGTGTCACCTGGCTTTTGGGCATCGTGAGTGCTTTCTTAGGACTGAAGAAAAAAGCCTGATTTTCTGACAGGGGCAGCGGTGTATGCCGCTGCCCCGCTTCCGTTTTTTGAGGGTGCATTCCTTCTTTTATGCATTATTTTGCTGAAAAACTTTTGTCCGCATGGTGTATAATAAAGTCACTGATTCTCATTTGCCGTTTGTAGAAAACGGATCGAAAACGTTCCTATATCCATGCATGGTCTGATGATTCCGTTTCAACAGACTATGTCAAATGAACAAGAGAGGTTGATCCCATGCTGAACATCCGAACTTTTACCGTGGAACATTTGTCCGAAGGCTGTGTGACGGATCAGAAGAATCCATCGTTTGCTTTTTCCGTGGACAGCGACCGGCAAGGTGCATCTGTTCAGAAGGCTGTTCTAACGGTGAATGGCCGACAGATCCAGGCCAGAGGACAGACAGGAATTGTATATGATGGTCCTGCACTGGAGCCCTTCACTGTCTATGAAGCTGCGCTTTCTGTTACTGACGATGCTGGAGACACAGCCCAGGCCGAGCTTACTTTCAGGACAGGGCGGATGGATACCCCCTGGCAGGGGCAGTGGATATCCGACCCAGCTTATTCCTTCAAAGAAAATGGCGTATCGCCCAAGCCAATGGTGTTCCGCAAGGCATTGAATGTCGAGAAACCTCTCCGCAGGGCCACTGTTTATGCCACGGCTCTGGGAATCTATGAGCTGGACATTGACGGCCGAAAGGTCGGCAACCAGTACTTTGCTCCTGGTTTTACTTCCTACAATCATCATCTGCAGTATCAGACGTATGACGTAACGAATGATCTGACAGATCATTGTGTGCTTACGGCCACAGTCGCAGGCGGATGGGCAGTGGGGTCTTTTGTGTTCACGAGGAAAAACCGCTATGCAGCAGACCGACAGGCTTTCCTGCTTGAGCTCCACCTGGAATATGAGGATGGGGAAACACAGATTATCGGCACAGACAGTACCTGGCAGGTGACTGAAAACGGTCCTGTTCAAATGGCCGACCTGTATGACGGAGAGACCTTTGATGCAACGGTCAGCCTGGACGATATCGCCTGGCGTAATGCTGCTCCGGAAGCCTTGCGCGTGCATCCGGTGATTGAGGCACAGTATGGCCTGCCTGTGGTTGCTCATGATGCATTGGTTCCAGTAAGTGTTCATCCGGCTGGCAGTGAAATGGTGTATGATTTCGGACAGAATTTTGCCGGCGTTGTATCGCTGAACATTCACGGTCATGCAGGGCAGAAGATCACGGTTCGGCATGCGGAGATCCTGAATCAGGACGGCACACTGAATACTGCTTTTCTCCGCACAGCCAAGGCGACAGCCACGTATATTTGCACAGAGGGGGAGCAGACGTATTCGCCTCGTTTCACTTATATGGGCTTCCGCTATATCAGTATCGATGGAATTGGCCCGGATGCCGTTGAAGTGTCTGCTCTTCCGCTGTATTCTGATCTCAGTGAAGGCGGCGGCTTTGAATGTTCCAATTCTCTGCTTAACAGACTGCAGGCAAACATCCAGTGGGGTGCACGCAGCAATTTCGTGGATATTCCCACAGACTGTCCTCAGCGTGATGAGCGCATGGGCTGGACAGGAGATATTGCGGTATTTGCTCCCACTGCGTGCTTCAATTTCCATATGGCACGATTCCTGGACAAATGGCTGAAAGACATGCGCAGCGAGCAGAATCGGGGAGGAGGAATTCCAAACACTGTTCCTGTACATCTCTATGGGTTCCCGGCCACGATGCCCCGTATGGCCATCGACTGGTGGGGAGATGCGTGTGTGCTGGTGCCCTATGCGCTGTATCAGGCCACGGGTGAAATCCGGTATCTCAGGGACAACTATGACATGATGAAAAAGTACGTAAAGGCATGCCGCTTCTGGGCTGGTTTCGGGGT
>ONVN01000080.1 GCA_900321295.1 uncultured Eubacteriales bacterium | reverse complement strand
TCCGCTGATCACAAGATAATGGGCACCGCTGAGACGGGCATTGAGTTCGGAAAGAAGCTCAATGCCGTTTTTATCGCCCATGACAATGTCTGTAATGACAATATCGGGTTTGTGATCCTGACAGAATTCCAGCGCGTCCTCAGCGCAGGCGCTGACAGAAATCTCGCCGATCCTGTCATCATTCATCCGGTGAAGCATGGACAGAATGCTGTTTCGGATGATTTGCTCGTCATCTACAATCAGGACAGAATACATGGCTTTTCACCTCGACAGTTGGTTCATACGCTCATGGTCGACTGGCAGAGAGATCCGGATGCGGGTGTATTCATCAGGAACACTCGAAAGATCAAATCCTGCCTGATCGCCGTAGTATAAATGCAGTCTTTCCTTCAGGTTGGTGAGGCCGATAAACAGATGCCCCGGGGTTGCAGACACATCCGCCGTTGTTTTATGGGATAAAACATCCTGGATCTGACTGAGCCGCTCCGGGCTGATCCCCGAACCGTTATCCCGGAAATCAATCCACAGCCGGTTATCCGCAATCGCTGCCTGAATATGAATTTCCAGCATCTGATTGTGTTTTAATCCGTGGGAGATGCTGTTTTCAACAAGGGGCTGAAGCAGGAATTTCATCACCGACAGCTGCTGAATTTCATCCGGAATCTCCGAAACAACAGAAATCTTCTTTTCGGGATCCAGGGCAAAGATCTGCACCAGCGACTGAACATTCTGTAATTCATTGCCCAGCAGGGTAAACATCTGATCGTCCTGCAGATTGTAATGCAGAAGACGTCCGAAAAACGCGATGGAGTCACCCAGGGCATAATCTCCGGACTGGTAGGCCGAACCGGAAAACAGGTTGAGCGTATTATAGATAAAATGCGGATTTAACTGCTGGCGAAGGGCTTCAAACTGTGCGGATTTCCGGTTGTTTGCTTCCTCGAGCAGTTCCTGCTCCTGGGAAGAGATCTTGTCCAGCATCAGATTGTAACGCTGATCAATCTGACCCAGCTCATCATTTCGGACGTCGGGAATCCGCCCCTGGAAATGGTTTTCAACGATTTTGTCCATGGTTGTAATGCTCTGATTGATCCTTGAAAAAAAGTACCGGATCAGCATCAGGAACGTTACGATGAGGATCAGAGGGACCAGCAGACTGATGAACAGATGCCGGAGACTTGCCTTGTTGATGTCCTGGGAAGAAACACCCTGTGTATCAAGAAGCAGATAATGATACGGCTCAGAGCGAAGGAAAGAATAATACCGGCCGCTGCTGAGGACATACGTTTCCTTTGAGGCGGAAAGCTGGACAGGGTCCATCGAAGAAGGGAAGGTTCCGAAGGCTTTCTTTCCGTCATCGGTCAGAAAACACTGGGACGAAGGATCCACAATGCCGTGAAACAGATTTTCAGACTGGACTTCCAGAACCAGTTTTCCAAGAGAGCGTGCCGAATAGTAGTCAAAAATATCATAAACGATCAGGGCAATGTTGCGGATCAGCGGAGCGGAACCGTCCTTGGCGTGATAATACTGTGCTGTTTGTTCATTGCTGAGGAACAGAAGATGGATTTTTCCTGCGTCAAACTCCTGCCGGTCCCAGAAATCAAGGGCGGAGAGCTTCTTTTCAGGATGCAACACACTGTTCTCCGGAAGAGAAGGCGTATCACTGAAAATACAGATATCACGGTAGGAGACAATCTGATACTCAAAAGTGTATCGCAGGAGAGAAATGGTGTCTTCAATGTGATGCTTCGTATAAATGGGGTAATCCACAAGATTTCCTTTGCGCAGAAAGCTGACGACAACATTGTTTTCAGCTATATACCGGCATTTGTTCTGCATGGAACGAAACATCGCATCGATTTGACTTGTGGTCTGATTCAGCATCTGCTGCCGTTCATTGATGACACGGCTCATATAGCTTTGCGCCAGCGTCTGGTAGATATAATTCGACAGCAGCACCGAAGGCAGCAAAACCAGAAGAACAAGGATCAGCGTGACTTTTCGCGTCAGCGGCCCAATGCTTGCCGACGAAAGAAAACGTGTTTTCATAGCGCCCTCCTGTAGAAGTAAGTCCATTATATATCGAAGACCACAAATTTCATCATCTGCAGGCAAGATTCGAAAAAACTGTTATATATTCGAAAAATGAGATATTTGATCCTTCCGGATTGCGTCATAGAATGAACGCAACAGGATGAATGGGGGGCACAGGGATGCTTCACAGAACAAGCGTAAAAGAAAATCTGTATGGCTGGATGTTTGTCTTTCCTGCTCTTATTGTACTGGTTGTCTTCTGGATCTGGCCGGTCGCTGATTCGATTTATCTCAGCTTTACAGACTGGGACATGATTGCTCCGACCTATAAAATGGTCGGTCTGAAGAACTATGTCAGCCTGCTGGGCTCAAACACGTTCAAACAGGCACTGACCAACACCTTTGTTTTTGCCGTTGGCGTGACGGTACCGACCCTGATCATCGGGTTTCTGATTGCCGTCATCATGAGTCATGCATCGTTTGGCGCGAATTTCTACCGCACGATTATGTTTGCACCGTATATCACGCCGATGATTGCTGCAAGTATCGTCTGGTCATGGATTTATGAACCGCGTGTCGGCATTCTGAACTTTCTGCTGAACAGCATCGGTCTTCCGGGCAGCAAATGGAATCAGTCCATGTCGTCGGCCATGATGTCCGTGGTGCTTGTAACCATATGGAAACAGGCAGGGTATACCATGATCTTTTACCTTGAAGGCATCCGCAAGGTGCCCAGCGGTCTGCTGGAAGCTGCTGAAATCGATGGTGCTTCTCCGCTGCAGAAACTGTTCCATATTACGATACCGATGGTCTCTCCGACCACCTTCTTCCTGGTCATCATGTCCACAATTGCCACCATGCAGGCGTACGATCAGATCCAGGTGCTTACCCAGGGCGGACCTGCCGGAGCCACCAGGACGGTCCTGTATTACTATTATCAGGAAGCATTCTCGAAATTTAATACAGGAAAAGCTTCGGCGATTGCCCTGCTGCTGGTGGTCATTACCGTCGGGCTTTCGCTGATTGAAACCGCGGTATCCAGAAAAACAGTCCATTATGAGCGATAAGG
Source organism: uncultured Eubacteriales bacterium (assembly GCA_900321295.1). GTDB lineage: Bacteria > Bacillota > Clostridia > Christensenellales > Aristaeellaceae > UBA2943. Next base: position 8,110 of record ONVN01000080.1, on the reverse strand, counting down.
AGGGAATGCGCATGAAAAATGTGAAAATCCTGCGAAATGCAAAGCTCATAATGACGCATCTGTTCCTGGTCTTCTGCTGTGTCGTGTTTGCTTTTCCTTTTCTGTGGATGATTACGAATTCCCTGAAAACAAAAGACGAAATCTGGGCGGTTCCACCCCAGGTACTTCCGGCTGTTCCGCAATGGATGAACTACAGTGACGTCTTTAAGGACAGCATCTTCATGCGGTACATGTGGAACAGTATGTATACCTCGATTCTGATCACGGCGATCACGCTGGTAACGTCTGCGATGTTTGCCTATGCGCTGACGAACATCCGTTTCAAGGGCAAAAATATCCTGTTTGCCGTCATTATGGTCACCTACATAGTTCCGACGGCGGCAACCAATATTCCTGCCTATATCATCCTGTCAAAAGTCAAACTGATTGATACCCATTTTGGTCTGATCCTGTCGACCTGTTCGAGCATCTTCAATATCTTCTATTTCCGGACCATGTTCATGCAGATCAGCAAGGATATCCTTGGGGCAGCACGTGTGGATGGTGCGGGGCACGGAACCATCCTGTGGCGCATTGTTGCGCCGATGTCCACTTCTTCTTTTATGACACTGGGCATCCTGGGCTTTATCGGCTGCTATAACTCGTATGTCTGGCCGTCCCTGATTCTCCGCACCAAATCCAAATATGTCATCAGCATCGGGCTTCAGCTGTTTTTCTCGACCGACGGCGCTTACGGTCTGAAGTGGGGAACGATTATGGCATCCTGCTGTGTGACGATTTTCCCGCTTCTGCTGCTGTTCTTTATCGGACAGAAGTGGATTATGAATGGTATAACCAGTGATTCAGGTGTAAAAGCATAACCGGAATCACAGGAAATAAAGGAGGAAAAAACATGTTCAAAAGGCTCATTTCTCTGACTCTCGTACTGGCAATGGCACTTGCTCTTCCCTTTGCCGTACAGGCGGAAGCGAACCCCATCCGGATTGAATTCTGGTTTGGGCTGGGCGGCAATCTGGGAAATGTCGTTCTCAATGCGATTGACAGCTTCAAGGCATCCCAGGACGAAATCTTTGTCGTCGGTGTACAGCAGGCGAGCTATGGCGATACCGATACCGCGATCCGCGCTGCCATGGCTGCAAACGACGTCCCTTCCTGCTTCCTGACAGGCAGCGGCTGGTGGGCAAAGCGTGACGATGGTATCTTTGAAATTCTGGATGACTATATTGCAAACGATGAAAACATGGATATCACCGATTATATGGATTCCGCCATGCTGACCGACAAGGACAGCGCCGGCAGGGTCATCGGCCTTCCGCTCTACGCAACTTCTCAGGTCCTCTATTACGATGTTGCAGCGTTTGAAAAAGCGGGGATTGACCCGGAATGGGCTTTCAAGAACTGGCAGAATCTTGCGGAAGCTGCAGCCAAGCTGGCTGTCACCAAAGACGGCGAGACGGTTTACTTTGGCTGGGAACCCATGTATGGACCGGAAAATGTAAAGGATATCGTTTTCTCAGCTGGCGGAACCATCTATGCGGATGATGAGATGAAGACCGTCAACTTCCTGTCGGACGAATGGATTGATGTCATGACTTCGCTCCGCAAGTGGCTGCATGAGGATAAGATCATGGGCATTCACTTTGGCGGAGAAGGCTGGGAATACTGGTATAAAACCATTGACGATGTCATGGAAGGCCGCGCTGCAGGATATACCGGTTCTGCCGGAGACCAGGGCGACCTTGATTTCACAAAGCTCGCAGCCCATATCCAGCCCGGCTGGGGAGACCATCCGACACAGCCGCAGACGGACGGCCCGAGTGTGTATATCCCCGCAAGCGCAGCACCGGAACAGAAACTGGCGGCATATAAGTTCCTTACCTATCTGACGAGTGCCAAGGTTCAGGGTGAAATTTCCATGAAGTCCGGATACATCCCTGTCCGGAAGTCGACCCTGGAAGATCCTGAATATGCAGCATACATTGAGAAGAATCCGCAGGCCGTTGTCCCGATGCAGCAGCTTGAATACTGCACAGCCGAATTCCTCGACATTACCGGCGGCGGCATCGGTGATGCCTTGGGTGACCTTGTTGACCGTATTGAGATTGAAGGCAGCGACGTCATGGAAGCACTGACCATCTGCCAGCAGGAAGCGCAGGCAGCGCTGGATGAATACTGGGCAGATCACGAATAAGAAGAACGAGGCAGGAACGTGGCATCATGTTCCTGCCTCTCTTTACAGGTGAGTAGCATGAGAACGGTTCTGGAGTATTATGAAATCTATCCCAAAGTGTATCTGGCGGGAGAACGGTCCAGGGTCACGGTCCGGGCCTTGGGCAGGCATGCCGCCTTTGGTGCAGGCAGTACCTGGCGCATCCGGGTCATTCCCATGAATGACAGTGCCGATAACCTTTGGCATCCTTTCAGTCAGGAACATCCCTACTGTTCGGCACATCCTGCAGCGGATCACCAATCCGTGGAGCGGGAAATGCGGATCATGACGTCAGAAGAAATGCAGCTTTCTTTTGAATGGGTTTTCCCGTCAGAGCAGGAATATACCCTGGAGATTCTGCAGGAAAGCCGGCAGGGTGAAGCCGGCGGCAGGCAGCCGGGGCGTCGTTTGGAACAGAAGGTCTATGCGGTTGAACGGGACCTGTTCGGACGGATCCCTCTGAAGGGAAATATGCATATGCATTCTTTCCGTTCCGATGGAAAGGAAGCACCGGAGATTGTTGCTGCCTCCTATCGGAGGGCGGGCTATGATTTTATTGCCATCACAGACCATGCCCGCTATGAACCGTCCCTGGAAGCCATCGACGCCTATCGGGATGTTCCGCTGGACCTGAAGATGTTCCCGGGGGAAGAAGTCCATGCACCGGATAATAATATCCACATTATCAATTTTGCAGGTTTGACTTCCGTCAATGAATGGATCCGGGGGCATGTGCGGGAGTATTATGAAGCGTGTGAACAGCGACGCAGGGATCTTGGGCTTCCGGATGAATTCAGATACTTTGAATATGCTTCATCCCAATGGGTTTTTGATCAGATCCGGCAGTCGGGCGGACTTGCGATTCTGGCCCATCCCAACTGGATCTGGTGCGGTTCCTATAATATTCCTTCGGATCTCTACAGGAGATTCCTGAAGGATGGAGGTTTTGATGCACTGGAACTGATCAACGGGGGAAACAGGCCGGAAGAAAATGAGGCGCAGATTGCGGTCTGGCAGGAAGAACGCGCACATGGCAGTCAGGCGGTCGCAACGGGATCGGATGATTCGCACGGGTCGGTGAACGGCGAATATTTCGACAATGCAAAAACCTATGTGCTCGCCCGGAGCTCTGAGCGCGGCGATATCCTTTCGGCCATCCGGAGCCGCCGCTGTATTGCTGCCCTGCAGTATCGTGGAGAAAGTGCACATTACTATGGGGATGCACGCATGATCGCATACATGGCATTCCTTGAGCGCGAATACTTTCCCATCCATGATGACATGTGTATAGAAGAAGGGCGTATGATGAAGGCGTATGTCTGCGGAGAAGCGTCTGCTGCGAGTCGTCTGAACATGCTGTATGGGCAGACACGTGCCCTTGCAGAACGGCTTCTGCAGGTAAAAGAGCCTGCCGTATCGGAGACTTTGAAAGAATAAAAGCAGGAAAGACAAAACCAGGGCAGACGGAGGGATCCATCGTTCGTCTGCCCGGAAGCACCCCAGGGACGCTGCATCAGAACGGCTCTTTTTCCGGTACGGGAAATCCGAATCTGCAGGAAGCAGGGCCTGCTGCTGACGAACCACGGACAGGAAAAGTGAAAAAAGGAACACGGCCGCGAGGTTCCGGCATCTTGGAGGACGCCTGCCCCGTTTCAAAAAACTCCTGCAGACATTGAAAACGCTGCAGGAGTTTTCTGAAACGGTTTTTTCACGGTTTTCCGTTTTTCTTCTGAGAGATGGCGCAGGACTTGCGGACGACGAGGACACCGTCCTGGGTCAGCAGGCGTCCCGGCTCGCCCTGAATGAGGCGGAGCACTTCCCGGGCAGCCCGGGTGCCGATCTCCTGGAAATGGGTGCGGATGGTGGTCAGCTGCGGGGTGAAGTATTCGCACAGGGCGATATCGTCGCAGCCCATGACGCTCACGTCCTCGGGCACGCGCCAGCCCATTTCATTGAGGGCGGCGATGCAGCCGATGGCGCTCAGGTCATTGGCGGCGAAAACGGCGTCCGGCAGGGGACGGCCTTCATGGAGGTATCTGCGCATCTCCCGGTAGGCGACCGCACGCTCAAACCGGCCCTCGAGGAGGGTGACATCATCGCGCGGAATGCCGCGGTCTTCGAGTACCTGCAGGAAGCCTTCGCAACGCTTCTCCGAGTCGTAGTTGCCCGGCAGGCCGAACATGTGCAGGAACTTCCGCATGCCGAGTCCATACAGGTATTCCGCGGCCATCCGGCCCTGCTTCAGGGATTCAAAACGGATGCAGGAAGTGCGGGGACCGTGCAGGTCCAGGGAGAGGAACACGAGGGGGCAGTCACAGGCAATCATCTTCCGGCCGGACTCTTCATCCACGTCATCCCAGTAGATGACGGCCCCGTCCAGGGAATGGTCCATGAGCTTGCGGTAGATGGATTCCATGTCTGATACGATGCAGATGTGCAGCTCATAGCCGTTGGCACGGCAGACCTGGTTCATGGAGTCGGCCAGGGAGCCGTAGAAATCGCCCAGCATGACATGCACGAACAGCCCGATCGTCCGGGTCTCCTTGGCTCTCAGGCGTCTGCCGTTGGCGTTGGGGACATAGGAGAGGCGCCGGGCGGCCTCCAGGATCGCCTCCCGGGTTCTGGGCCGGACAATGGAGGGATTGTTCAGGGCATTGGAAGCAGTCGCCACCGAAACGCCGGCTTCCCTTGCCACATCTTTGATGGTTGCTTTTTTCAATGGTGATCTCCTTCCTTGTGAAAGATTCAGGATACGACCGGACGGACCAGCAGGCGGCCGACGCAGACAGAGCCCGAGAGCACAGTCAGGCGGAGCTCGCAGACATCCGCGGTATACAGATGCATGCCGGACAGAAGCTGGGTGCCGGGGCATGCGCTCAGGTCAAAGATGCCGAGGAGCACGCCGCTCTGCCGGATTTCCAGACGGGAAGGCGCAGCAGCCTCGCATTCGATTTCCAGACGGGTGCTGGTGGTGACATCATAGACGGTGTACTGGGCCCATTCCTTTTCATGGAGCCGCAGGAGGGAGGTGCGCCAGGGACCGTCAAAGGGGAAGGTTTTTTCACCCTCCGCTTCCGGCTGGACAATGTCCATGCCCGTGCCGATGCGGTAGCATCCCTCGGGATGTGGGCTCTCGGCATGGAAGCTTTCGCCCTCTCCCGGGAGCTCGTCAAAGTCCGTGCCCCGGATTTCGCAGCCCGGGATGCGCAGGACCTGGGCGGTCAGTTCATGGTTGATGCGGCAGTTCTCCACGCGGACGTTCTGCAGGAGCTGGCTGAACATCTGCCGGGCCTCGTCATAGGACGGCTGGACACCGCCGCTCAGGAAGGTCCTCAGCAGATGCCAGTCCGCGGGCTCCGGATAGGAACAGGGGGAGTTGGTGCACTCGAGCTTCTTCCAAGGCCACATGGTCACGCTGATGCCCTCCCGGAAGGCCAGGGGGATCATGGCGGAGAACCAGGCCAGGGTGTTTTCCCCGGTTTCCCCGAGCCACAGGGGTACGTTCAGGCGCTCGGCCACCTCCAGGTATTCCCGGAGGGAGCTGATGTCCGGCGGGCAGCCGTAGCGGTGGAAATGGAGGACCATGTTGTCGTCATACACATGGTCGAAGATACGGTTGTCCGTGGCCCAGTGAATGCCTTCAAGGGCAATCAGGTGCTTTTGGTCATGGCGGCGGATGCGCTCGATGGCCTGCTCATAGAAGGCCACCAGACGGGGCGTGTACCCGTCCAGATCAGGATCGCCCGGGAAGCGGGGAGGACGGATCGGCTCGTTGAGCAGGTCATAGCCCCCCACAATCCAGCGGTCATGGTACCTTCGGGCGAACTCTTCCCACAGCGCCAGGCCGCACTCAAACGGTGCATCGTCTATGAACAGCCGGCAGAGGTCGTCCATGGAATCGTCGATATTGGCGCCGGTCTGTCCGCCCGGGGCGGCATGCAGGTCCAGGAAGGCATAGAGGCTGTACTTTTCGCACAGGTCCAGGAAGCGGTCCAGCAGGAGGAACCCTTCCTTCCGGAACTGCGGAACCGGGCCTTCCTCCATGAAGAGGCGCCAGGAAAGGGGAATGCGCAGGGAATTGCAGCCCATCTCGGCCATGAGGGCGAGATCGGCCTCGGTGATGTACTGCTCCCGGAAGGCTTTCCAGAAGCGGTCGGCAAACCGGTCCCCGGTCAGGGTGCGGATTGTCTGTTCGATGCGGCGGGGGCGGTCAAACTGCGGGTGCCGGTCAAAGCCCCACATATAGCCTTCGCACAAAAGCCAGTTGCCCAGGCCCCAGCCCAGCAGCAGGACCTCTTCCTCCCGGCCGTTTCTCAGTTCCCTTCCGGCCGCGTGCAGGAAACCGGTCACGCGGCTGCGGTCAATCGCTTTCTTCATCATGCACTCCTTCTGCCTTCCGACGGTTACAAAAACATACCATATTCATGGAAAACACGCAAGAACCAGACGGTATTTTGAGAACGGGCCGGAGGGGATTCCCCTCCGGCCCGGCTGATGTTCCAGGGGAGCTTACTGATAGTTGTATTCCTCACAGTAATCGGCCCACTGCTCACAGAAGCCCTCGCGGCAGGCGTCAAGGCCGGCAGCCTTGACCTTGGCGCGGAATTCTTCGACCGCGGCGTCCACATCGCTGACCAGACCGGCCTGCAGCGGAGCGAGGTACTGGCGGAGCACGTTGCCGACTGCGGCGCGCTCAGCGCTGTAATCCGTGTAGTCCTCGGTGAAGCCGTCCCAGATGTTGACGTTCGGCCACTTGGTCTGCTTGCCGAGTTCGGCATACTTGTCGAACATGGCCTGCAGGGCGACGTCGGTGGGCTGCTTGAGCTTGTAGTCGTTTACGCGGAGGTTCCAGGTGTTGAAGCCTTCATAGGGGAAGGAGTCGTCGAGGTTGACATAGAAGCCGTTTTCGTCCAGCTCATAGTGCTTGCCTTCGATGCCGCACTGCACCAGGCGGTTCATGGTTTCATCGGTCATGATGTAGTTGAGGACCATCATGCAGCGTTCCGGATACTTGGAGGTGCGCAGGATGGCGGTGCCGTTCTGGGTGGCATGGCCGGGATACACAACGCCGGTGTTTTCGCCGTAGATGATATAGGCACTTTCCCATTCAGGATGTTCCTTGGCAAAATTGTTGGCCGAGGTGATCTGCTTGTTGGGGTTCATGCCGGCAACCTCGGCAACGGCCAGACCGTTGTCATAGGCTTCGCTGTCGTTGGTGTCGCTCAGCGCGCTCTTGGACCAGAAGCCCTGATCGGCCCAGGACTTGAACATCTTGCAGTCGGTGACGAAGTCTTCGGAGAACCAGTAGTCATAGACGTCGGAAGGGGTGCTGTAGTCAGCGGCCAGACCATAGGGGAAGCCGAAGGGAGCGACCCAGGGATATTTGTCGGCGAGCAGGTAGGCGGTGTCAAAGCCGATGATCAGGCTGGAAGCAGACTCGGTGTTGGTGGGGCGGAGGAGGCCCTGAGCCGGATCGGCAGCCTGGATGCCCTTCAGGTAGGCTTCAATGTTTTCCAGGGTGGTGGGGTAGGGCAGATCATACTTGGCGCGGAGATCTTCGCGGTACTTGATGCCAAGGCTGACATATTCCGGCCACATGGCGGGGATGCAGTAGAGGTCGCCGTTCACGCGGCACATGTTCAGCATGCCTTCGCCGCACAGTTCCTTCAGTTCCGGAGCATAGGCGTCCAGCAGCTCATCCATTTCGAGGAAAGCGCCGGCGTTGGCGTTCAGGCCGTAGTTCTCCCAGTTGGCGACGTAGATCAGGTCGGCGCCGGAAGAAATGAGGGTGTTGTTGTACTTGAGGTTGAAGTCCGTCCAGGTGGAGAACTGGAAGTCGAGGGTTGCGTTGAACTTTTCCTTCAGGATGGCATTGATGGCGTCTTCGACGGCCACTTCATC
>ONVN01000365.1 GCA_900321295.1 uncultured Eubacteriales bacterium | reverse complement strand
GCCGTCTGCGCAGTTGACCCACATGGTCGTGTTTTCGGTGGCTTCCGCGCCGGCGAATACGGGAATCATCAGTCCGACGATGGTCATGAGTGCGAGTACGATGCTGATCAGTTTCTTCATAGGGATGTGCCTTCCTTTCTATCTTAAGCCTGCTGTGCAGGACGTTTCTTTTTTTCTGCCCGGCTCTCATCGGCTAGGCACTTATTGATACGCACAAACCGGAAGGATGGCAGTCCACCAAAAAAATTTTTCTGCCTGTTCATTTTTGCCAATGTAAATGCAGCACAGCTGCTGCATGGGATACGGACAGATACCCGACCTGACGCTCATAAAAAACCGTCCCCGTGAAAACGCCACAAAAAGAACAAGATCGATCTTGTGTTTCTGCACATTCTCGGTTACAATCCATTGCGGTTCTGATCAATTCAGAGAGGTGACCGTTCCATGATTGAAGAGGCAAACGAAACACAGGAGCTGTGGGAAGATACGCATCCCTGGCTCTCCGGACTCACCAGGCAGGATGAGAATGATTCTGTGGATGATGTGATCCGGTATACACTCGATGAGCTGCGGTTCGCATAAAAAGCCTACGGGAAAAGCATATTCTCCGGACGGCAGCATCACTGCCCGGGCGGAATCCGTGTTCATCCGCATGGTCCGGGAGCCGTTTCTGACAGCTCCGGAGACGTACGGATCCGGTGATTTCGTGATGCAGGGCAGAGTGGACGGGTTCCGGTTTTCCGGGAAGAAAGAGCGTTCATGTTTCGTTCTACATCGTGTGAGGGGAAACTTCCCTTCAGGAAAGGATGAAAGCCCTGTGAAGAAACTGACTGCAATTCTTTTGGCATTCCTTCTGACAGTCACGCTTGCCGCAGCAGAGAGCACATATTCCGGCGCAGAAGAAGCAGACCATGCGTCCGCCGGGTGTACCGTTGTGACCGCGCTCGCATCGGAGGTCAATCCGGAGCATCTGGTTTCCGTCGCCGCAGACGTGAAAGTTCTGTCCTATGCCGACGGACAGTTTACGATCACCGTCCTCGTGCCGGAACGCTATGATCCGGAGGAGATCCGAGCGCTGAAGATCGGCGATGCGATTTACACGCAGGGCCGGGAGATTGAAGTCCGCAGCCTTTCGGAACAGGACGGATATCTTGTTCTGAATGCAGACGCAGACGACAGTGTCTGGCTCTTTGAATCCGTGGATCTGAATTACTGGATCATGGATGTCAATGACAATACATGGACGGAACTGGCGACTGTCACCGTTCCGGCGTCCGGACATTTTCTTTTTCTGGACGGGATCGACCCGTACACAGGTGAGTCCCTGCTTCATCCGACCGTGTACAATGAAGAAGGGTTTCTGACGGTCATGAACACAGAGGAGGATCCCGGTTTTGATATCCGGAACGTCGAGGCTGTGTTTGATGAAAAGGGTGAACTGGCTCTGATCCGGCGTTTCTACGTTCCCTGGCAGTAACGCCTGTCCGCCGTCCCCGTTTTCCATCCCTTCCGGTCCGGGAAACAGGCACGCCCATGAATGACAGCATGAAAAAAACCAGAAAGTCTCCGGAGGCCTCAAAGGTTTCCGGAGCTTTTTTGCGGGAAGCACGGCCGGCAGCGCACATCTCCGCATCATCCGGCAACTGAAAAGCGCGGCTCTGCGGCCCATGAACCGAAGTGTCTGGAAAAATATGTGAATCCGCAGAAAATGGTTCCAAAACATGTAGCCACCGTTTCCTTCCTGTGATACGATCAGTCCGGTGCAGCATGACGGCATCCCTGCCGGACCGTGCGGAACACTCCAAGCAAAGGACGGAATCATTCCATGAAGCGTTTAGAAGCGGCTTTCAAATCCGAGTCCAGATACCGGTCATTTTTTCTCTCGGTCATCACCTTCGGCCTCGCCTACGGTCTCTACAAGGGGGTCATCGACAATTACCTGGCAGAAATCGTGGGTATGTCCGGGTTTGACAAAGGCGTCTCCGAGTTCTTCCGGGAACTTCCGGGCCTGCTGCTGATCTTTATTCTGGCTGTGCTGTACATGTTTTCCGCGGAGCGCATCTACAAGCTCGGCGCACTGTTCATGCTGACCGGCATGGCGGCCCAGGCGGTGGTGCCCGCCAGCCGTGTGCTCGTGATCCTGTGCATCTTTGTCTACTCCCTGGGTGACCATATGCAGCTGGGCATGCGCAATACCCTGTCCCTTCAGTATGCCCGGGAAGGCCGGAGCGGAGAAGCGCTGGGGCTGCAGAACGCTGCCCAGCAGATCGGAACCCTGGCCGGATACCTGATCATTATCGGGACCTTCCTGGTGGTCCGGGCATCCCCGGAACTCTACCGGATTGTCTTTGCGGTCAGTGCGGCCATCATCGGTCTGGGTTTTCTCTCCAGCCTGCGCATTACCGGCTCCAGCGCCACGGATGAACACAAGCGCCGTTTCTATTTCCGGAAAAAGTATATCAAGTATTATATGCTGGAGGTCTTCTACGGAGCGCGCAAACAGGTGTTTTTCACCTTCGGGCCCTATGTGCTCGTGCTCTTCTACGGTGCCAATGCCATGACCATCAGCCTGCTTTTCGCCATTTCTTCCATCTGCGGATTCCTGGCCTCTCCCCTGGTGGGAAAGATCATTGACCGGGTCGGATACAAGACCGTCATGATTGCGGACACCCTGATTCTGGTCATCGTCTGCTTTTTCTATGGATTCGCGCATCATCTGTTTCCCATGCACATCGCCTTCATTGTGTGCTGCCTGAACTATATTCTGGATTCCATCATCTCCCTGGCTTCCATGGCCTCGAACGTCTATGTGCATGCCATTTCAGACAGTCCGGATGAAGTGCGGGCCACCATTTCCACCGGTGTGTCCGTCAATCACCTGATCACCATCTTCATCGCCCTGTTCGGCGGATGGATCTGGAAGACAGTCGGCATTGAGACTCTGTTTGTCCTCTCCGCCGTGCTCGGTCTGTGCAACAGCGCCTACGCGGCCACCATCAAAACGGTCAGGAAGCAGGAGACCTGATCTCCATTCTCCTGCGTCATCCTTTGCCGGATGAAAAAAGAGAACGGTGTCAGATTCACGGTCTTCCCTGCCCTTCCGGGTCATGCCGGCACGGAAGGGTTCAGGGCAGTTGCCGTCTGATCAGCCCAAGGAAAAAGGGATCATTTCCTCCTGAGAAGGTATACGAAAAGCGCCTCCCCGTGTGAAGAGACGCTTCAGGAATCGCTGTTCAGTTTACAGAGGGCTGTTCACAGAATATTCTGAAAGCCGTGCAACCTCTCCAATCCAATACAGCCGGCTGCATGAAGATCATACAGAGGAGCTTTTAGCCACCCCCTTGAAAACGCTGTGTTTTCAGGGGGGTGTTCTTGTTTCGGAAAAAAGATACGTCCGGAGTACTCCGGCTGTATTGACCGTTTTGCCGTTCTGCGATTCCGTTATTTCAGTTCAACCGGATCATAGCCGTAATCCTGATACGCAGAGATGTCCAGGCCGTTTGCTTCGACATATGCTTTGATAAACTGCATCCGGACTTTCTGATTTTCTTCTGCATCAAGATCCGCTCCTGTGAAATACATTGCTTCCAGCAGCTGATCACCGTCCGCAAACCGTTCAATATCTGCAGCGTAATCCTCACCATCTCCGGCTTCCTCCATGGATGTCACCTTCCACCGGCCATCCGTATTCTCCAGCAGGATGACGGCAGGATACTCGCCTCCGGAGATATTGAACAGGATCTCGCCCTGTCTGACATAATTCAGAATCCAGAAAGAACCGTATACCTTCGCATGCGCATCATCGATCATTTCCGTTCTGTGGATAATCGGGCAGGGGATGGTTACGGCTCCGGGCTCTGTCAGAAATCGCTCTGCGCGTTCGTCACCTGCCAGAAAATCCGCGATCGCTCCCTCGATGGGGTCTTCCCCGGAATAAGCGTAGGCAGGCAGTCCCGGCGCCTTTTCAAAAGTGATGGTTTCGCCTTCCGTATTCATCATATCATACCAGACCAGCTGCAGATCTTCTTCTCTTCCGGAGAACTGCAGCGTTCCCCACAGGTCAGCCGCAGCTTCCTCTTCCCGTGTGGTTTCATCCGGGATCAGGTTGTACTTCACACCGTTGGCATAAACAAGCGCTTCATAGTCGCAGTCATAATACGCAGTTGCCCTGATAACCCACGAGCCATGGGAAACGGGGGAAGTGATCTCCACATCCCAGCCGCCTTCCGTCTTCCTGCTCACATTCAGGATGGTGAACTGGGTATCTTTTTCCAGCCATTGGCCGCAGACATAAGGCTCCATTTCCGATTCATCCGGGGATGCCTTGGCGGATCCGCCGGTGACTTCCTGCACCTTGCCATCCTTCACCAGCAGGTCAAAGGAATACAGCTCATCGCATGTGTTATGCTGGTTGAAATGCCGCAGAACCACCGCCACCTCACCGTCACCGGTGGGTTCATAGCACGCAGTGAAAACACCGTTTTCACTGCCAGAAGCCGCCAGTCTCACCACAGAATCATCCTGTGCCATCTCATCCGCACGCCATTCGCCCGTGCCGTCCGCCTGTACGGTCAGCACATAGCTTCCGTCCACGATATTCCCGGTGAGCTTCCCGGCCTCGTTCTTCAAATCGCCGGTTCCCGTTCCGTCCTGTGTTTCAGAAACTTCCGCCGTGATAAAACCTGCCTCATCCGCCTCGTTCCAGATCGCATAGTAAGGGATGGTCTTTGCATCCGGTGCAATCTCCTGAAGATGAGACCAGATCACAAAGCCTTCCGGCAGATGGTCCACAGGTGTTCCGGGAAGGAAAACGGTAACCGTCTGTGCCTTTTCCAGGCCATAGGGTGCCGCCGTTACATAACGGATCCCCTCCTCGACCGTTTCCGGAACCTGACCCTCATCCTGTTCCACAGAAACCTTCACCGTCCAGGTATATTCATCAACGGGTTCCGGGTCAGAGAACTGTCCGTGGAAAGAGCAGCCGTATACCGTCCCGTCCGGATATCCTTCTCCTGTTTCGCCCATTTCACTGTCATGGAAATTTCCGATAAAAGCGCCGTTTTCCTGAACGGTCAGTTCGGTACTCCAGGCACCGACTCCGCTGGAAAACTCAAACAGCCGGGTATTCAGCTGAGAGAGCAGATCGCCTGTCACACCTTCAGCACCCGCACATACCGCAGAAAACATCATGATTGCCGCTGTCAGCAATATTACCAGTTTCTTCATTTGTTCTTCCTTCTTTCTTTACTTTCAGGTTTCAATTTACATTTCAGCAGGAGTGCCTGGTTTTTCTGCACTCCGCAGATATATGCAACTGGCAGTTTATTCCTGCCGGTCTCCTGCACATCTTATGGCATCATAACACTGTCTGTCACACAGAAGGGTGACAAAGTGCACAGATTCTCCCCTGTATCATGCCATCCCGTCATGCCGGATACAGTTTCCTGCATATCCCCGTCCGGTTCTGCGATGCCATTTACAATGGAAGCAGATGTACGCTGGCGCAGCCCGTTTCGCCACCCATGCTGTATGCTTCATGAACATCCGTACCTACGAACGGAATGCGCAATCATCCCGTACGATCAGGTGTCGTTCCGTCATACGCTGCCATGTTTCCCGGAGCACCTGAACGGCGATGTCACGGTTCGCGGATCCGCTTTCCGTTTTGCCGGCATCGTTTTTTCATGATCTGTCATCCTTCTTTCTGAACACGCATTGTGTGTTCATCGCATACAACGAACCAGAAGCTATCTTTATTCCGCTGCAAATGAAAAACGGACCAGAGCTCTGACAATCTCCACAGCCTCCTGGATAAAAAGGGTCCTGCATGCACATTGCCTGGCCTGTTTTTTCACTGAGCACCGCCTTCCGTTCTAAGCTCTGCGTCCATGATCCTTAATCCCACTGATTCAGCCAGGATTTCTGCTTTCGTTTCTGCGCCTGCAGGCATGGGATCAGCAGCGTCTGCCTTCATTTTCATAACCTGAACCATATGACTGATCCTATGCGGCCATTCGATCATTGCAATAAAGAAGCCTTCCATGAGGACAGTAATATAACTTTCATCCGGAGATTGATAATGCTCTCATACTGCCCATTTGATAATGGACTTCGTTCAGCCATCTGTACATAATAGCTGTATAAAGGTATACGAAGTCCATATTGCACGTCTGTTGCAGGTACGCTATAATCGCTGCAGCCTATAGACATAGAGGGCACTGAAATAAGAAGTCCCTTTTTCAGTGCCCTTGTAATCAAAGGTTTCACGGCTTTCATGGATCAATTGACGCTGGATATCCTGACTGTGATGGCAGGACGCATTGATCAGCAAACCCTTTATTTGCCAATACATCGTTTCATGAATGAAGTGTTTTTCATTATTCTTCAACGTGGGTCCCTGCTGCGACAGCAGGCTCTATTGTATGATTTATCGGAATTTCATCAAATGATGATTGATAGCAGAGCACTATTGACACAGTTCTTGGATTCTGATATAGTGAAAATAGTTAGTATGCTAAACATTTGGAAAGGATAATCACTTTGTCTGTAAAACCTAATGAAAAGAACGTTGGATTTATGATTCATTTGATTCATGAATCTCTAGGACGTCTGCTGGATGAAAAACTGAAACCTCTTAACCTGACACACTCACAATCTTCTGTAATGGCTTTTCTTCGTGCCCGCAAAGGACAACCCGTAAGTATCACCGAAATCAAAGAAGAACTGGGAGTTTCTGCACCAACAGCACTTGGACTGGTTAGGCGTTTGGAGAAGAAACAATATGTTTCTGTTTATACCGACAAAAGAGATCAACGTGTACGGCTTGTAGTTTACAATAATCAGCATCTGGAACCGGTTGAAAAATCTTTTGTCAACGCAAGCAGTGTTGAGGAACAAATGATGTCTGGTTTCACATCTGAAGAACGCGAGCAGTTTATAGAATATTTAAACAGAGCCTATCAGAATATACGATAAAAAAAGTTATGACACCTCTTGTATTTTTCATGACATAATAGTTAGCATGCAAAATAATCAGGCAGCTGACGAATTCTTTTTTGCCCAAATAGATAGCATGCTAAATAAAATTTGTATGATTCAGGTTGTCAGCCTGATGAAAATATGACAATGGAGGAATTCCCATGGCAAAAGAATTAACCCGCCGCTCATTCCTGAAAGCAACGCTTGCAACTACAGGCACAATCAGCATTGGTGCAATGAATATTCCGTTTGCTGCTGCTGAGGACCCTCTGAAACCTGTTTCAGCAAGTGACTATGTTGCTGTACCGCCAGCATTTGTGCCAAACGGTAAAGACACAACCTATGGCACATGGCTGAATCCCCAGGACGAAAAGGGTTTTTCCGATTCAGGAGATCTATCTCCACTGTTCCAGCCTTTGAAAATCGGTAGTGTAACATTGAAAAACCGCATATGCAAGAGCGCTGCTGGCAGCGAGATGCAGTATAACACCACCTGGCCAAGTGATACTGCACTTGCTTTTTACGGTCGCTTCGCTGATGGTGGCGCAGCTATGATTTGCTATGAAGCAAGTACTGTTAATATACCAGGCAGCGGAAACGGTCCGATGCCTGCACCACCAGAAGGAGCTCCAATGATGATTGAAGGAGCTGGCGAGGGTGTTGGAGTTGGAATGTTTGCACTGGATATCACGACTGACGAAGGAATTCCGGCACACAGGGCAATAGCCGATTACATTCATAGCCATGGTTCCCTTCTTATTGCTCAGTTGCATGTGGCCACAGGGGAAATCGGTGCATCATCATCGATAACTCACACTTTCGATCTGGAAATGGGTTTCGGCTTTGGCAAGATGCAGACAACAGAAGAAGTACAGGAAGAAATAAAAGCATTTATCGATGGTTCAGAGCGATATCAGAAAGCAGGATATGATGGTGTTGAAATCAATTGTTCGTGCAATCATTATTACTCCACATTTCTGTCACGTATGGTCAATCAGGAGCGGAAAGATCAATACAGTGGTGATACGATAGAAAACCGAGCCCGTATCATCACAGAGATCATTGAAGGTATCCGTGAGCGCTGTGGTAAAGATTTCGTGATTCAAGTACTCTTCAGCGCAGTTGAAGAGAACATTGCCCGGTTGGGAGATAATGCTTACTGCACTACAGTTGCTGAAGCCTGTGAATTTGCCAAGATCTGGGAAAAAGCCGGAGCGGACAGTTTCCATGTGCGTTCTCAGGCCTACGGACATCATTGTGCAGGTTTTATGCCAGATGTATTGCATATTCAGGAGCATGGCCATACAGGTTATGGAACAGTCATTGATTACAGCAAGCACTTTGGGGGCGTGGATGGACAACACGAAGGGTATGGCGCTCTGATTGAAATAGCAGCAAAGGTTAAATCCTGCGTAAATGTCCCAGTTGGCACTGTTGGCGCAATGGATCCCAGAGTGACTCCTGACCTTATCTGTAATGCCATTCGTGATGGGAAGATTGATTTTATCCTGATGAGCCGTCCTTTGATGGCAGACGGCCATTATTGTAAGAAACTGGAAGAGGGCAGAGCAGAAGACATTGCCCCTTGCACTCGATGCATGACCTGCTTTGTAGCACCATTTGACTTCGGCACACCGATGTACTGCCGTGTAAATGCTTCTCTCAGCCGGGCGTTCCGTGAAGACATGCCAGAAGGTTATGATCCGTTGCCGGCAGAAACAAAGCACAAGGTTGTAGTGGTTGGCGGTGGTCCCGCCGGAATGGAAGCAGCCCGCATCGCAGCAGAGCGTGGACATGACGTCGTCTTGATGGAAAAAGAATCTGTGCTGGGCTTAACGATGGATGAACTTTCAGCTATCAAGGGACCGCATGAAAGAATACAGGACCATAAACTGTATCTGGTAAACCAAATGATTAAACATGGAGTTGATATTCGCACTGGAATGATTGCAACTGCGGAAACCGTTAAAGCCGAAAAACCAGATAGCGTAATCATAGCAGTAGGCGGAAAATATACTCAACTGGATGTTCCTGGCTTTGACAGAGTGATCAATGCCAATCAATTGGCTGGCACAATTGCCGGGGAC
Organism: uncultured Eubacteriales bacterium; assembly: GCA_900321295.1. GTDB lineage: Bacteria > Bacillota > Clostridia > Christensenellales > Aristaeellaceae > UBA2943. Next base: position 6,987 of record ONVN01000365.1, on the reverse strand, counting down.
AGTTTTGTAATCCTTGGTGCACAGTTTCAGGGATGCGAAGCTGCTGTAAATCTGGCAAAGCAAGGAAAAAAGGTGTATTTAATCAACAGTGGCAGCGAGGATGAACTGTATCGGAATGGAGCAACCTGGGTTCGCCTTATGGGAAAACGTTGGCTGATGGCAAAAGGCGTCATCATTTATCATCACGCCAATTTACTTGAGGTAAATGCAGATGGTGTGAAGATTCTGACCGGTACCGGTCTGGAGTTGCAACTCAAAGCAGATCATGTCATTAATGCAATGCCAAAACAGAATAACCGCGATCTATACAATGAAATTGCAGAATTCTGCCCAAATGTTTTTGCAGTTGGAGATTGCTATAGTCCTGGCACCATTGCAAACGGCATTGCTCGTGCCAACATTATTGCCCGTAATGTGGAAAAGAGCCAGAACGGTAACAAGGTTCTTGATAAGAAAGAAAATGTATATACAGCAACTGCAAGCGGTATCGGCGATGTAACAGTCTCCATTGAGGTAAAGGACGGTGTGATTGTTGACGCAATAGTTGACACTGCCAACGAAACGCCAGGAATTGGCAGAGATCTGGGAACAGCCTTTGCTTCTCAGATTCTTGAAAAAGGAAGTATTGATGCTGTTTCAGGCGCAACCATAACTTCTGATGCAGCAAGCCAGGCTCTTCTGGAGTGTCTGAAACAGGCAGGACTGAACTGAAGAAACAGTCGTGTCTGAATCAATACATTCAAGATAATAATTGATCAAAATGGCCGATGGCATTCTTCATTTGATTGATGAATGCCATCGGCAGCAACATCTTGAGAAATCAAGCCTTTTTGGGTTCCGTCTGCTCAGGGAATGCTTTCCGTTTGGTTCATAAACCATTTCCGCTGCTGAAACAATATGGAAGGAAAAGAGGCGTTGCTGCAGATTTCTTGCTTCTGCAGCAACGCCTCTTTTCTGCGCCTTCACAGCTTTCTCTTTTTCCGTCAGGGAATTGCTCACCCGGCGGCGGATCTTCCCACGGTATTCCTGACGGGCCGCTGCCGTGGGAATCGGACGCGGCCATTTTCGTCACTTTATGCGAACATACCGGCTTCCTTCCCGTCGGAAAATCCCTTCACTGATCATGTCCCGGCGGATGGTGCAGTAATCTTCGTGGATAGGCAGAATGATTTCATTTACTTCCCTTTCCTCGTAGACTTTCCCCGGTTCAAAATATGCGGCGATCTGTTCGTAACAGATCAGCTTCTTTTTGCGCTGCACAGGGATTGAGCGGAGTTTTCCATATTCAAAGAATGCTTTGATCACCTTCCGGCGATATTCCTCTTCTCTCTTCTGCTGCTCATCCGTCTGCTCCGGTTCCGAAACCGCTGCATCGAAGATCGTTTTTTCCAGGATATCCCGGTTCAGGGAATAGACGGTATAATACTGCTCCTTACGGGAAACGATGAGTCCCGCTTCTTCCAGTTTTTTCATATGGAAAGAGACCGTCGACGGTGTCAGTCCCAAACGCTCCGCAAGAAGTTCCGTGTACATTTCCCCCTGGTTCAGTGACTGCACAATCCGCAGACGGGACATGTCCGAGAGACACTTGAAGATTTTCACGGCGTCTTCCTGCGTCATCCTTCGAACACCTCCTCAAAATGGGCGATGATGTCCTTCAGCGCAGAAAGCTTTGTCTCTTCCACAGCAATCGCCCTGGCATTGCCGTGCAGTTTTGCTTTTTCCAGCGAAGCGCTCCATTCGGTACGGAATCTCTCCAATTGTGCCTTTACTGCGCCGATCCCGGCACCCGGCCTGCTGAGCAATGCCTGATTCACGGTTTTGCAGACCTCATAGATATTGGTCTGCACCTTCATAAAATTGGCGTCATCCTGCCGTCCGCCCGTCAGCAGTTCGGCCGTCTTTGCTTTTCCCTCTTCAATTCTGCTGTCCAGATAGGCAATGAATTCCTTCATATCCGTTTCCTCCCGGTAAATTTAATTCGATATTCATCGAATTAATCATAGCATGCTCCGGAGAGTCTGTCAATAACTGATTCGATAAATATCAAATTAATTTTTCCCGGCAGACAGGAACGGGATACGCCATGCAGGAATGTCTTTTCCGTTCTCCGCGATCCTGCAGACCGCAAAAAGACTGCTCCGGAGGATCCCGAAGCAGCCTGTATGCCGTTTCTTTATTTCAGTCTTTTGATATGCTCGGCGGCCACATAACCGACTTTTCCTGTTCTTCTATCCATGACCCTGTTCCAGATGGAACCGACGGCAATCACCTGCAGCACGTCCCCGGTCTCCAGGGTGCGGATGGAAGCACTGTTTCTGTTGGGAGAAACATACAGCCCCGCATTTTTGCTGCCCTTTTCTCCGGATGCCAGGACGACCGCATTATAAGGGGGGACGGCCGTGAAATGACTATCCGATTCTGTGATTTCATAGGCATCCGGTTCTCTTCTGGCCAGAAACCGGTTCAGGACAAACCCGCCGTTCGAATGATTCTTCTCGGTGATGTACGACCAACCGCCGGGGGTGGAAACCGAAGACTGGACCTGCACTTCCGCTCCGCATTCCAGCGTGTACATGATTCTGCCGTTTGCTGTGGCATAGATATTTACGTTCTTCCCGTCCGGACTGTTGATCCACCTGGTTTTCTCTGCTCCTTCTGCACCGGAAAGCACCGGAATCATCAGCCCCGCGAGGGTCATTAATACAAGGACAATGCTGATTATCTTCTTCATGATCTGTATACCTTTCGTAGAAAGCCTGCTGTGCAGGTCGTATTTTTCCTTTCAGGCGCCGGCATGAGCCCGGCATCTGTTGATACGCTTGCGGAAAGACAATGGCAGTCCGTACAGCTGTATTCTGTCCATCGGATACGGCCATATCCTGCTGCTTCCCTGTCAAATTGCCCTGCGTTGAACATATATGATTTATGTCTTCTATGGTATACATCTTTTGTCATGCGTTCCCTGGCTGCCTTTCCGCAGGAATCTTTTCATGGAAAGAAAAGGTTGCAAACCACGATGTTCCATGAGATAATAAGCTCAGCGATTCAAAAAGGGATATGCGAAAGGTGGTCAATATGAAAAAAGTATTTTCCGTATTTCTGATTCTGCTCTGTCTCCTTCTGCTTGCTGCAGCCCAGGCGGAAAGAGATCCCTGGACCTGCCCCGAATGCGGGCAGGCCGGCAACACCGGCAACTTCTGCGGAAACTGCGGTACGAAGGCTCCGGAACCCGGCCCCTGGACCTGCCCGGAGTGCGGCCAGACCGGCAACACCGGCAAATACTGCGGGAACTGCGGAACAAAGGCCCCCGGTTCCGGCACCGCAGCCACACCAATCCCGGCCGCCACGGTTACGCCAACGGAAGTCCCTGCCCCTGCCCGTACCTTTGAACTGAGTCCAAGCTTCATTTCCGAGAACGGCCGCGTCACCGTATCCTGGACCGATTCCGAGTTCCAGGCTCCCTATAAAGTCCTTGCACAGTATCAGGGCAGTTATGATGTTGTCCAGCCGAATTACATCGAGGGTGAAGACATTTATGCAACCAATTTCACCATCGAAGACCTGGTTCCCGGAAAGACCTATGTGGTTGAAGTCCGGGATGCCTACGGCGTCTCTGCGAAGCGCACCTACACCCTCCCGGAACCCACGACCTTTGAAGACGGCAAGCTGAAGGCATCCAGCATCAAGGTCACCATCGAATTCCGCCGCAAGACCCCGGATGAAGAGCGGAAAAACGCGAAAAAAATCAATGCCCTGGTGGCAAGCGAAATCGTGAACAACCGCGGAACCTATGCCTACGGTTTCCGGTACAACATCAAGAATCCTTCCCTCGCCAAGTCGAGGAATTATTTCACCCAGGTCGCCATTATCGCCCCCAACGGCTACACCGAGTGTGAAGTCTACAGAGATATGGAATACGGCCGTGAATACAGTGCAAACTACTGGTATATGCTCGGCGACTGGACCTTTGACATGATCTATCAGAAAAACGGTTCCCTCCCGACTGGTACCTGGACTGTAGAGCTCTACTGGGACGGCCAGTATGTGAATACCAGTACCTTCACCATCAAGTAACTCCTTTCCCGTGATCTTTCCTGTGCCCTGCATGCTGCGGGGCACTTTTTTTGTCCTGAAAGAGAAATCTGCAATCCTGGCCGCGTTCACTTTTTTGCAGTTCGTCTTTCTTCGTATACATTCTGTAAATTGTTTCATGGCGGTATCATTGTAAAGAGAACAGCATTCTTATTGAATGACAGAAGTATCCGTCCTGAAGACAAGGTTGCAAACCTGCCGGTGACATGAGATAATGAAACCAGTTGCCGGAAGGCAGATGAGAAAAGGTGGTCAGAATGAAAAAAGGGGTTTGTGTTTTCCTGATCCTGCTGACGTTTCTTGCAGCAGCTGTGGTTCACGCAGAAGGTACATCCTGGACCTGCCCGCAATGCGGCCAGACCGGTAATGAGGGCAGTGTATGCGGGAACTGCGGAGCGGATGCTCCGGCGCCAGAGCTGGAAGTTATTCCGGTCCCTGAACGCGTCTTTGAACTGAGTTCTGCTGTCCTTACCGACAGCGGACGGGTCACGGTATCCTGGACCGACTCGGAAAACCAGGCTCCCTACCGTGTCCTGGCCCGTTATCAGGGAAGCCCCGATGTCATTCAGCCGCAGTATATCGAAGCGGAAAGCACATCGGAATGCTCCTGGACCATGGAAAACCTGCTGCCCGGAAGGACGTACATCATTGAAGTTCAGGACTCCGCCGGTGTCTCGGCCAGCCGTACGTACACCCTTCCGAAAGCCACCCCCTTTGTGGACGGTATGCTGAAGGCCAACGGCATCCGCGTTGGGATTGAGTTCCGCCGCAAAGAATCCTCTGATCCCACTTCCGAGGCAAAACGCGTCGTCACCCTGAAGGCAGCCGAGATTGCCGCCAACCGCGGAGTCCTCGACTATGGCTTCAAATACCAGATCCGCATGCCTCCCCTCGCCCAGTCAAGATCCTATTTCACCCAGATTGCCATCCTTGCACCGAACGGATACACCGACTGCGAAATCTTCTCGGATCTGGATTTCAGCCGTGAGTCCAGCGGAAGATACTGGTATATGCTCGGTGACTGGACCTTTGACATGATGCTTGCGAAAAACGGGTCTGTTCCCTCCGGGAAATGGACGGTGGAACTCTACTTCAACGGCATGCTTGTCAACCAGAGTTTCTTCAATATCCGGTAACCCCTGCAGTTTCCATCCGTGCTCTGTGCCGTTCATGCATGGAGCACGTTTTTCTGAATATCGACATATGCAAAGAAGCTGCCCCGGTGTGGTCCGGGACAGCTTCTGCATATCAAACCCTGCTGGTATAGGGAGTATTCTCTGAAAGTATTTCCGCTTACTGGCGGATCATGTAATCGTTGGCAACATAACCGGTAGCACCTGTGGAAGGATCCACAACCCTGCTCCAGGTCTTGCCTTCTGCAACAACCTGCAGCACGTCACCGGCAGCCAGGCGGCGGATCGACTTGTAGACCTTGTTGGGCTTTGTGCGGAGGCCGACGCTCTTGTCGGTGTTGTCGTTCAGTGCCTTGGCCGTTACGTTGTAGGGGGTTACTTCAACGAAGTTGTCCGCGCGTTCGGTGATTTCATATTTGCCGGGCTTCTTGTCGAAGAGGTACTGGGTCTTCACATAGCCGCCCTTTTTCTGGCCCTTCACGGTGATGAAGGCCCAGCCTTTGGGAGCTGAAGCAGAGGACTGCACTTCCACTTTCGTGCCGCACTCGATGCGGTAAAGAACTTTTCCGTCGGGTTTTTCGCGCACATTCAGGCGCCTGCCGTCTGAGCAGTTAACCCACATAGTCGCATTTTCCTTGGCTTCTGCGCCGGCAAATACAGGAATCATCAGTCCGACGATGGTCATGATGGCGAGTACGATGCTGATCAGTTTCTTCATAGGGATGTGCCTTCCTTTCAATCTTAAGCCTGCTGTGCAGGTCATTTTTCTTTTCTTTCTGCCGGCGTCTTACCGCCTTGCATGAATTGATACGTGCGAATTCCGGGGATGGCAGCTGACCGGCATTTTTTTCCGGAACTTTTTTTCTTTTTCTCAGCCGGGAACGCGTGTCTTTATTGTTATCCCCGGGCGGGTATGCTATCCTTGCTTCAGAGAATGAACAACGAGGTGATATCATGGCAACGGAGCTTGAGATCATGGCCCACGCAAAAAGCTATATTGACAGCCTTGCCGGCGGCATCAATCCACTGAACGGGGAAGCTCTTCCGGAGTCCGATATTGTCAACCAGGTGAGGATCTCCCGCTGCCTGTTCTATGTATCAGATGTTCTCCGGCAGGTGATCGAAAACGGAGGGATCGGAAAACCTTCCTCACCCCGGATGGTTCCTTTTTCGCTAACGGAAGAGCAGCTCAGCCGTTTCGAATACTCAGACAGCTCCCTGACCGCCTCGGCCATCCTTGGGCGGATCAACGCCCTGACCGAGGATACCCGTATGAAGAAACTCACCTACCGCAGCGTCGCCTCCATACTGGAAAAGGAGGGGCTCCTCGCCCGGTTCACCAATTCCCAGGGCAGGATGCGGCGTGAGCCGACAGAGAAAGGGCGGATGCTCGGCATCACCATGGAGCGGCGTTCCGGCCCGAACGGTGATTATACGGTGGCGGTCTATGACCGGAATGCACAGCACTTTCTGATCAGCCATATGGACCAGCTCATCGAGGCTGCCGCACAGCCGTCGGAAAAAACGGCTGCTGACGAGGCAGAGCCGGAATCCTGAGACGTCACGGTTCCTCCCTTTTCCCCTGGACCCGCAAAACCAGCAGAAGCTGTCCCGGAATTCCGGAACAGCTTCTGTTATATCAATCCTGTTGTTTTCAGGTTCTTCTCAATGTTTTTTTGCTTTCTTACTGGCGGACCATGTAATCGTTGGCAACGTAGCCGGTTCTGCCGGTGGCAGGATCCACAACCTTGCTCCAGGT
>ONVN01000174.1 GCA_900321295.1 uncultured Eubacteriales bacterium | reverse complement strand
CGGACTTTCCGACAAACTGGCTGGTGAAAGCTTCTTCAGCGCAGCGCTGGCCGAGACCGGGCGTCTGAGTGGAGGCATCAACCATCAGGGTCTCAACAGTTCCGTCAGCTGCTTTGGTCAGGGAGACCACGACATCCAGATTGTCAAAACCAGGCTTTGTGGCCGTCAGGAGATTCGCGGGTTCTGCAGAAACAGGTTCTTCCTGAACAGCTGCGGGAGCCGGCGTTGCAATGCTGGCATTGACAAGCTTTCCATTGTCATACACAAATTCTCCAACCAAGGTGCCGGAATAGCTGCTGTCAGCATTGATAACGGCAAGACCGTTGGACTGGAGGCCGACTGAACCTTCCGCGATGCTGGAGAGTTCTTCAACGCTCAGTGCACCTTCTGCTTCAACGGGAACGGCACTGTTGATTGCCTCGACAACGGCCGTGCTTGTAATGGTGGCGCTGGCCACAGCATCGATTTCTTCCATGGATACGGGGAGGGTCTTTCCGGTGAACTGATCGGTGAAGGTACTTTCCATGGTCAGCTTACCGAGACCTTCCGTTTCGTCAGGTGCATTGACTTTCAGGGATTCAATCTGCAGGTTGTCATCAAGCTTGACCTTGACGGAAACCTTGCCACCGAAGCCCTGGGCCTCGCCTTCCAGTGTTGCGCCGGGGAGAATTTCTGCGGCAGCGGGGGATGCGCTGTTGATGGCCTCGACGACAGCAGTGGTCGTGATGGTGGCACCGGACACAGCGGAAATATCCTCAAGAGCAACAGGAATGGTTTTTCCAACAAACTGGTCGGTGAAAGCACTCTCCTGAGCGAGCTTGCCGAGACCTTCTGTCTCGTTCGGAGCGTCGACAGTCAGGGAACCGATGTTGGCGTTGTCATCAAGGGTGACATTGACCGTCACGGTTCCGCCAAAGCCCTGGGCTTCGCCCTTGAGTGCTGCACCGGCGACCAGTGCGGAGGGATCGGAGGTCTTTGCTGCGGAAGCTTCACGCTTGCCGAAGATCACTTCTCCGCCGGCCTTTCCGAGAACGGCGTCGGCCATGGCACCGAAGGCACCGTTGGCGTCGCCAAGAATGGCCTTCGAAGTAAAGGTGGCACCGGAGATGGCTTCAAAAGCACCACCTTCAGCAGCGTTCAGTCCGGTGAACTGTTCAGCAAACTCAGGATTCAGTGCACGGGCACCGATACCGGTTGTCTCCTGGAAATCCGTATCGCCGACTTTCGTTGCGACAACGGTACCGGAAGGATCCATACCGAAAGTAACAGCGACGGGACCGGCATAACCCTGCTGGCTGGCTGTAACACAGTAGCCGATGATGTTTCCGCTCTCATCTTTGGCTGCATAGATGCTGGAGACATTGGAATGGGAAGAAGAGCTGAAACTGACTTCCTCGTAGGAGGCAGCAGGCATAACAGCACTGAAGGTTTCCTGAAGCGCAGCCATTTTGTGTTCTGCAATCGGACCTGCGGTGATCGCATTGGTAAGTGCGAGGATCAGCGCAGCGATCAGGGAGATTATTCCCAGAATCACATAAGGCGGCAGTCTCTTTTTGGTCGCTTTGTTTTCCATAGATGATACCCTCCACAGTATTTATATAGAAAGACCATTGGAATCAGGAAGAAAAGGAAATTACTTAAGCGTGACAAAGGGATATCTGTCGGTAAAATCCTTCGTTGTAAAAATGGTTCCGTCACGTGTGATCAGGACACCGTCCATTCCCTGGGCCTCCAGATAGGAAAGCGCCTGGTCCTTTCCCATGACGATACACGCTGTTGCCATGGCATCGGCTGTCATGGAACTTTTGGAAACGATGGTGGCTGATGCCAGATCCGAATCCGCAGAAATGCCGGTCTTCGGATCAAGAATGTGGTGATACCGGACGCCATCAAGATCAAAGTAGCGTTCGTAAATTCCGCTGGTGACCACGGACAGGTCGGAAACCGAGACGACAGCGATCGAATCGTTTTCACCGCCCTGTGGATCACGGATGCCCACCCGGAAGGGAGTGGCGTCCGGCTTGATGCCGACGGCATAGACATTTCCGCCGAAGTTGAGCGTTGCGCCGTGGACTTTTCCCTGGATGGAGGCTGCAATCTGATCGGCTATGTAGCCTTTGGCGATTCCGCCGAGATCGACTTCCATGCCTTTGGGAAGCGTCACCGTATATCCTTCCCCGAGAACCATCAAATCATCATTGACCAGGGGGAGTGCTGCGAGGCGTTCCTCATCCGTCGGCATCCGGTTTGTGCCGTTGGTAAAATCCCACATGGCCGTCAGCGGAGCAATGGTGACGGAAAACGTGTGGGCGGAGGAATCGGATACTTCCTTGGCTCGTCTCAGTATCTCCCAGGTTTCGGGGTCAACCGTAACAGCCTGTCCGTCTGCATGATTGATCCGGTCCACATCAGAGCCTGGAATGGTTTTGCTCAGAAGGTTTTCGTAATGCGAGCATTCTGCCCAGATTTCATCAAGGAGCCCCTCCGGAGCTCCGTAGAGGACCACGGTGACAACTGTGTCAAAATAGAAACCGACACCGCTTGTCCTTTCGGCAGAAGTTGCAGTCGGGGAGGGTGGCTTTCCTTCTCCGCCTGCCGTGCACGATGTGAACACGAGCATGCAGACCAGAAGGAGGACTGCCAGAAGACAACGATTATTGTTCAAGCGATTTCACCACCAATTCCACACTGACCTGATTGGGCAGACAAATGATGAATGCGCCATCCGGCCGGTAATCCCAGTTGTCCCGGGTCACCTTCCCTGAATGGACACAGATCTGGTTGTGGCAGGTTGAGCTTTCCATATAGGCGCCATCTTCCGTGATCACAACGACGTTCTGAATTCCGTCTTCCTGGGTCAGGGTGACGGTCTGTGGCTTGGAAAGGGGAACGCGGAGTTTTTCCTGACCTCCCACAGAAATGATGACCATGTCCTCCTGCAGATCCTGTGATCCGCCGGGAGGCGGAACAGGAAGCAGAAGCCAGGCAAGAATCCCGAGAAGGACAAGCACACCGCCCACGATCAGGCTTGTTTTCCACTTGCAAATTAAGCTAATAATATGAAGCAAATCCTTCCATCAGATTGATTTTATCCGGAAATGCAGGGAAAGAACGGGTCACGGAGACCGGGCGTTCAGACGGTTTTCCGTGCCTGAAAAGGCATAGAGAAACCAAACCAGTGTCAATTATATTCGTGCAGAAGGGTAGTGTCAACTCAGAAAACACCGGGCGGCCGGTGTTTCATGTCGGAACAGGGATAAAAAGGAAGAAAAACGGATAAAAAAAGTGCCGGAAGAAGGACACGAAAAGGAGCCTGTGACCATGAGTCACAGAGGAGAAAAAGGGCAGAAATACCGAACCCATAAGGGTTTTCAGAACAGTAAAGAGCAGGTGACCGGGTCTTGGTGAACGCATTGACTTTGTGAAATGAAAGTCATATAATTGTAAGGCATCCCCGTGACTGTCGTTTTTGCATGCAGAGAAACATAGGTTTTATGTCTTGTCTGTGGCACATGCGGCAGTTTCACAGACGGCATTTGCCGCCGAGTAACACCCACCAAGGAGGTTCCATCATGGCCCAAATCAGGACTGTAGACGGCAATACTGCCGTCAGCCATGTCGCATATGCGTTCAGCGATGTGGCTGCCATCTATCCCATCACGCCTTCCTCACCTATGGCTGAAGCGGCAGATGAGAGCGCTGCACACAACACACTGAACCTGTT
>ONVN01000359.1 GCA_900321295.1 uncultured Eubacteriales bacterium | reverse complement strand
TCATCGTTGTCAGCGCAGGCGAGAAAATCCCGATCGACGGAATCGTGCTGGAAGGACATTCCACACTGGATACAGCTGCCCTGACCGGTGAGAGTGTACCAAGAACGGTTCGTGAAGGCGAAGATGTCATTTCCGGATGCATCAATGAATCCGGCACGCTCAGAATCCGTACCACCCGTGAATTTGGGGAATCGACGGCATCCAAGATTCTTGACCTTGTGGAAAATGCAAGTTCCCGTAAATCCCGTCAGGAAAACTTTATCACGCGCTTTGCCCGTGTTTATACGCCAGCCGTCTGCTATGCTGCCCTTGCACTGGCGATTCTGCCCCCACTTTATCTTCTCCTTTCCGGCGGCCAGCCTGAATGGAGCAATTGGATTATGCGTGCTCTCACCTTCCTGGTCATATCCTGTCCCTGTGCTCTGGTCATTTCCATTCCTCTGACCTTCTTTGCGGGAATCGGCGGGGCCAGCCGAGAAGGCGTTCTGGTTAAGGGCTCCAACTTTTTTGAAGATCTTGCACGAACCAGCACCGTGGTAATGGACAAGACAGGGACGATGACATGCGGTGTATTTGAGGTGGCAGGAGTCCATCACGCCAGCCTTCCTGAAGAAGAAATCCTGGAATATGCAGCCCTTGCCGAAATGCATTCCACGCATCCAATCGCCATCAGTCTCCGTACTGCCTGGAAGAAAGACCCGGATTCCTCCCGTGTGTCTGATGTGGAGGAGATTGCGGGACATGGGATCAAGGCCATGGTTGACGGGAAACAGGTGGCGGTTGGCAATGAAAAACTCATGCGATCTTTAAATATCGAACCACAGCCCTGCACTTCTGTCGGAACCGTTGTTCATGTCTCTGTCGAAGGTTCCTATGTCGGACACATTCTGATTGCTGACCGCATCAAGCCCCATGCAGCCGAGGCGGTCTATGAACTGCATGCGATGGGTATTAACCGTACGGTTATGCTGACCGGTGACAGGAAAGCAACTGCTGATTCCGTTGCACGTGAAGTGGGTATGGATGAAGTCTATGCCGAACTCCTGCCTGCCGACAAGGTCGATCGTGTGGAACAGCTCCTGGCCACCAGGAATTCCAGGGAGAGTCTGGCCTTTGTCGGAGACGGTATCAATGATGCACCGGTTCTTTCCAGGGCAGATATTGGCATTGCCATGGGTGCGATGGGATCTGATGCAGCCATTGAGGCTGCCGATATTGTGCTGATGGATGACGATCCGATGAAAGTTGCCAAAGCAATCAAAATTGCGCGAAAATGCATTCGTATTGCCAATGAGAATATCATTTTCGCCATTACCATCAAATTGGTCTGCCTGGTCCTAGGCGCACTGGGGCTGGCCAGTATGTGGCTTGCCATCTTCGCCGATGTCGGTGTCATGGTTCTTGCAGTTCTCAACGCAATCCGTGCCCTGCGGGTCAGGAATCTCTAACATCAAAGCGGGAATCCGTTTTCACGGATTCCCGCTTTGTCATTTGTCTTCCGGTTCAAAAACCACACCGATTTCTTCCAGTTTTTTCTTTCTGTCTTCGGGAAGCCTTCCATGCAGGTACCTGTATTTTTGCTGATAGACCCAGATCCCGATTCGTCCATCCTTTGATGTAGGCAGCCTTCCATTCTCCTCAGAAAAATCTTTGGCTTCCATATAGCTTGTATTCCATGCGTCTTTTGGGTTTCTGGGACGAGTAGTTTCTTTCTTGACTTCCGGATTCCAGTTGAAATCCAGCGCATTGAGCTGTCTGATCTGATTCTGATTCAGTCTTTTGCAGCTCTTCAGAAAACGCTGTTCAAGTACCCACTTGGCAAGTTTTGTTCCTTCGGGCGGATACGTACCATTATGCTTCTTTAAATATGCACAAAATTCACTCATGGCTTTCTGCCATTTTTCCTCCGATTGATTCTGCTGCAGGATTTTCTGCCCCTCTTCCATCTTCTGAAAGATGACACGTACGCGCTCTTCCGGCACATCCATGCGTTCCATTTTGCTGACGTTCATCCCCGTCATTCCGAGCAGACAGGCAAGCTGTTCCTGCGTCATGCAGTATGCAAGACGCTTGTTACGGATTTCCTGCCCGTCAACATTTCCGCCTCCCCAGAACTTCACGCCGATTTTTTCCAATTCCAGTCTGTATGCTTCCGGAAGTTTTCCTTGTTTCCATTTGTGCCTTTGCTGATAAAGCCAGCATCCTGTTTTTCCGGTTGTTGGAAAACATCCATGTTCCTTCAGATACTCTTTCAGTTCATTGAGATGTTTATACCAGGTTCTTGTGTAGTACTTTTTTTCTGCTTCCCGAAGCGACTGTTTCCTCGTTTCTTCATCAACTGTCCATCGAAAACCATTTGCTTCAAGATAGGCAGCTCGCTCTTCCAGAAGAATACCATGATGATATGCATAGCGCTGATGGCTAACCCAGTAGCCCAAAAGAGAATTACTGGGAGGATACTTGCCATTTTCCTCCACATAGGCCTTTAACTCACCCACATGAGCATACCATGATTCATCCTGCTTCATCTTGCCGCTCCTTTGTATTCTGCCCTGCATGTTTTCTGCAAGCACACGGCAGCTGCCCTTCGGGCCAATGCCACCCGGACTGCCTCCCCATGAAGCACCTGTCCGCTGCCATGCATTCTTTATGCCATGTGTTTCCTTTTCGCGTCAGCCCACCGAACTGCTGTTCATTCTATCTCTGACAACAGAATTGTGATATAAAATGTATATATCACAAAATGTGATATATACATTTTATATTTTACATGATTTTTCCACAATTGTCTATCATTGTGCCTCATATGTTTGCGATGCTTTCCTGTCTGTATCACGCTTTCTGCAGACCACAATATGTTTCCCTTCCTTGCTGCTTTTTCGTCTGTCACGCTGTCTGTATCCATTCAAATCTGGTTTTTCCGAACAAAATTGCTCCTTATAAAGGAATCATAAAATGTACTATCGGAAATTCTTTTTTGATTTGTATACGATGATAGACACCTACAAAATGCATTTATAGTATAATTCCTTTATGTGTGCTTTTCCGCACGATGACTGAAGGAATGGAGGTGTTTTCAATGCAGAATAATACAATAAAATCCGAATACTGCCCCAGACTTATGGGCGCAATTATACGGGATAAACGGAAAGATGCCCATATGAATCAGTCCGAAGCAAGTGGTTATGCAGGCATAGCCCGCACACATCTCGCCATGATTGAACGCGGCAAAAAATGTGCCACCGTGGATACCTTGTGGAAGATTGCATCGGCCCTCAATGTCACCTTAAGTTCACTGATTCAACAGGTTGAGACAACCATCGATAGTCTCCCTGGCAAAGATTTTGACAAGGAAATTGATGATGTTATTGCCCAGATGGAGCACCCCAACAAAAAGAAGGACTCCTGATCACAGACTTTCTTTCCTCTTTGTTCCGGGAATGAAAAACGCGCAGCATGATAGCTGCGCGTTTTTCATACGTATCAGGCCTGTCTGAGAGACAGTCAGGCCTTCTGCTTTTTTGAATTTCTGATACACGATTCGGTTCGCGTTTTGTTTCTTCAGCCGAAGGACCAGAGCTGAACACGCGGGCGGCCCTCATTGACTTCCAGAAATGCAATCCGCCCATCCTGCGCGGACCCAGGATTGATCATCAGGGTCCTTCCCACATCCATAGCTGGTCTGTGGGTATGACCATAGAGTGCAATCGAACAGTTTTCGCTTTCTGCCTCTTCGTCCAGCATCTCCAGCGTGGACTTCACCTGATAATAATGCCCGTGGGTCATGAAAATCCGTGTTCCGCCAAAAGGCACAACCAGATTCTTCTCGACATTCGGAGCATAGAAATCGCAGTTTCCCCGTACACAATACAGCTTGGCTTCCGGATCATGCGCCAGGAGGTAGTTCTCCAGAGCTTTGAAATCCGACACGCCGTCCCCCATGTGGAAATAAGCATCCACTTTGCCTGTACGGGACCATGCCTGCTGAAGGATCCATCGTACGCCGACTGCATCTCCGTGCGTGTCGCTCATCAGAATTGCTCTCATTCTGCCTGTCCTTTCAGAAGCTGCAGCATTGCACGGCACGCCCTTGCCCTGTGGCTGATTTCATTCTTCTCCTCAGCCGTCAGTTCCGCAAAGGTTTTTCCCAGTGGTTCATAGAAGAAGAGAGGATCATACCCGAATCCCCCGTCTCCTCTGCGTTCATAGAGCATGACACCGGGGCAGATGCCTTCAGCAATCTTCGGCTCCTCACCCGGTGTCTTGAGCACCAGAGCACAATGGAAAGCCGCCGAACGGTCCGCAGCATTTTCAAGATTCTTCAGGAGAAGATCATTGTTGGCTTCATCATCCCCATGATGTCCGCAATATCTGGCAGAATGTACTCCCGGAGCTTCATCCAGCGCATGCACACACAAACCGCTGTCATCTGCAATCGTCGGGAAACCGGTTGCGCTGGAAACAGCCTCAGCTTTGATCATCGCATTGCCAACAAATGTATCCGCATTTTCATCAATGTCCTCCGTATACCCCACCTGGTCCATGCCCAGCACCGTATAATACTCACTGAACATCTTCTGAAGCTCCTGAATCTTATGCTGATTGGCACTGGCAGCAATGAGCCACGGTTTTGTGCACAGC
This sequence comes from uncultured Eubacteriales bacterium, assembly GCA_900321295.1. GTDB lineage: Bacteria > Bacillota > Clostridia > Christensenellales > Aristaeellaceae > UBA2943. Next base: position 207 of record ONVN01000359.1, on the reverse strand, counting down.
CAGCGGGCTGCTTCCCCAAGTGCAGTCCTCTGGGCTTCCATGAGTTCACGGATTCCCTTCTGTGCATAGGCGATCAGGGTCTGCAGTTCACTGGGGGTAAAGGCGCGGCCTTCTCCTGTTCCCTGCAGTTCAATAAACTCCCCTTTTTCATTCATGACCACGTTCATATCCACTTTGGCGCGGCTGTCTTCCTGATAGCACAGGTCC
>ONVN01000234.1 GCA_900321295.1 uncultured Eubacteriales bacterium | reverse complement strand
TTCCGGAGATTTTTTTGACCTTTCTTTGCGGCTGCGGGCGACACTCCCCAAACCCGGTGTACCGTTTGCCGATGATCCGGGCAAAGGAATACCTTCTTTTCCGTCATAGCTTCCCTGTCTGCTTTATTCGTGGAGTTCCCTCTCTCTTTCCAGCGCTTCTTTCTTTCCGTGAATACGTCCAAGTCCATACATCAGGAGGGTGGCGCACAGAATATTGATCCATCCGAGGCGGATTTCCGGATTCAGGGAATTGACCACACCGATGATGAGGTTTGCACCGCCGACGGCCGTCAGCATTTTTCCGATCCGATCCAGATGCCCGATCTTTGAGTCGATATCGGAGTACAGGTCAAAGACACCGTCTTCCGTTTTTTTGCGGAAATAGATCCAAAGCATCATCCGGCCTACATATTCCGCACCGGTTTCTTCCATGAACCGGACATAGCTCTCGTCATCGGGATGCATTTCCGTCCGCACGGTATATTCGCCCGGTTCGCACCGTACAAAGCTGTATGTACAATAGCTCACGCTGTCCAGCACCCAGCCATTGGAAGCCATCTCATTGAGCCATGCCTCTTCTTTTTCGAACTCCCAGACCCAGAACCATTTTCTGATGGTTTTTCTTTCCATTTTACAGTTCCTCCCCCAATATTCTCTCGCCGTTCTGCGCCAGTTCCTTCAGGCGCCTGATTTCATTGATCAGGATTTCCTTTCCTTTTTCTGTGAGCTGATATTCCTTTCGCCGGCTTTCATCGTCGGCGGTTTTCAGAATAATCCAGCCTTTGTCACAAAGTGTATTCAGTGCTCCATACAGGGTTCCGGCTGCCAGTTTCACTCTTCCGCCGGACATTTCCTCCGTCTGCTGCATGATGCCGTATCCATGACGCGGCCTGAACAGCGACAGCAGAATATAATAGGTTGCTTCTGTTAAAGCAGGCGTTCCTGGCATCTTGATCACCTCCATCGTCTTACGATATATCGTCACTCGATATATCGTGACTTGATTATATCGTGTCCCGATATATCTGTCAATACCCTGTTTCAAAAAAATCAGACATAATCGCGTAGGATGCATCCTCCTGCCGCATGCAGTCCCTTCCTTCTTCCTCCCGGACATTCCCGGATTCAGAATGCTGGAAACAGGACCGGTATTGTCTGCCGATTCTCCTGTGTCCTATCCCCGCTCCGTTTCGTTTCGGATTCCGCTCCGCAGGCCAATGTGCACAATACAAAAAAAGTTCATTTTTATCCATCAGGAAGTTCGACGTAACCCCGGGAAATATGCTATACTTTATCCGAACTTCTGAAATTGAATCCACATCCTATCCGAATGATACCTTACAAGGAGGAAACCATTATGACAGCGCCAAAAAGACTCGGTGTCCTGACAAGCGGCGGAGATGCTCCAGGCATGAACGCAGCGGTTCGTGCCGTTGCCCGTACCGCCCTGACCTATGGTATTGAATGCATTGGCATCCGCAGAGGATGGCAGGGTCTCATCAATACCGATTTTGTTCCCCTCACCCGTGCAAGCGTCGGCCATCTGCTTTCCCGCGGCGGCACGATCCTCTACACCGCCCGCAGTGAAGAATTCATGACAGAAGCCGGCCGTGCCAAGGCAGTAACCACCTGCAAGATGCTGGGCCTGGATGGCATCATTGCCATCGGCGGCGACGGTACTTTCCGCGGCGCCCTGGAGCTGTCCCGTCTGGGCGTTCCTGTTGTCGGTATTCCGGCGACCATTGATAATGACGTTGGCTGCACCAACTACACCATCGGATTTGACTCTGCATGCAATACAGCCATTGAGTGCATCGACAAGATCCGTGACACCATGCAGTCCCATGAACGCTGCTCCGTTGTCGAAGTCATGGGCCGCAACGCCGGTTTCCTGGCTCTTTATGTCGGAACGGCTGTCGGCGCCACTGCCGTGCTTGTTCCCGAGCATATTGCTGATTTTGAGAAAAACGTCATTGAACGTATCCGCGCATCCAGACTGGCCGGATATACCCACTTCATGGTCGTTGTCGCCGAAGGCGCAGGCAATGCCGTTGACGTCGGAAATAAGATTCATGAAGCACTGGGTATTACGCCGACCATCACGGTTATCGGTCATATCCAGCGCGGCGGTTCTCCTACCGGACGTGACCGTGAAACGGCCACCCGTATGGGCTATACCGCTGTGAAAGCCTTCGCAGAAGGCCGGAGCAACTGCATCATCGCCACACAGGAAGGCGGCATCGTCGAAATCCCGATCGAGGAAGCCATGAAGCGGACCAAGCATCTGCAGATGGACCGTTATCAGATCATGGAAATCATGCAGTTCGGCACCGATCATCCCGCAGAGCTGTAATCTTCACACGCACAGGAAAAGGACTGCCTCAGAACGTCGGAATCATTCCGGCATCAGAGGCAGTCCTTTTCGATTCTGTTGTGCAGGATTCGAGGAGCATGCACGGATCATGGAAACAGCCTGCTCTCCCGGCAGGCTGTTTTTGTTTGGCAATATTATGGTTCTTCGTCGGGATTCCATTTTCCTTCATTGATGGCCCGGATCACGGAGACATCAAATTTCGGTTCATGCCGGAAGGTCAGCAGGCCGTTCTTTTCCTGCATCACATCCGTCAGCTGGGTATAGCAGAACCCCTGCAGGATCGGAGATTCCAGGAACGCAGAGATCACTGCATGGTACAGCCGGTAAAACTGGCCTGCACTGTCGGCATTCGTATATCCCCAGCCGCTGGTATCCTCCGTATCATAACGGATTCCACCGCATTCGGTATTCATGATGGGCTGTCCCGCATATGCATAACCCGTGGCAAACAATGCACGTCCTCCGGAACGGAAACGCAGGGCTGATTCGACCGAAGCATAGCGCTTCTGAAGGAGGTCGTATTTTGAATCATAATCATGGATTCCGAGAACAACCGGCGTGGTCTGCTCCCATCCGTCGTTGGACATGACCAGCCGGGTGGAGTCCAGGGATTTGGTCAGCTCGACCAGAGCGTTGGCATGATGTGCCTGCCGTGCGTCCGTGCTGATATTCTCCACGCCCCATGACTCATTCAGAGGGGTCCATGCAATGATGCACGGGTGATTGTAATCGCGCTCAAGGACCTCCATCCACTCTGAGGTAAACCTGCGCACATAGTCCGCGGTATATTCAAAGGCATTGGCCATTTCACTCCAGACCAGAAGGCCCATCCGGTCCGCATGGTAGAGGAACCTGGGATCTTCCACCTTCTGGTGTTTCCGCACGCCGTTGAAGCCCATGGCCTGGCAGAGTTCGATATCCCGGACAAACGCCTGGTCGTCCGGTGCGGTCAGCAGTCCGTCCGGCCAGTAGCCCTGGTCAAGCAGGAGCTTCTGCCGGAGAGGATAGTTATTCAGGAGAATCTGCCCGTTTTCCACCGATATTTTGCGCACGCCGAAATAGCTCTGTACGGTATCGCAAAGCGTCTCCCCGTCCCACAGGCGGAAGGTCACGTCAAAAAGATTCGGATGTTTCGGACTCCAGGCGCAGCCCGAAGTGAAGTTGTCATGTCCCAGGCGCTGCTTATCCAGTGCAATCACGGTCTTCCCGGATTTCCGGAAGCACGCCGTACGTTCCCGCGCGATCAGCCGTCCCCTGAAGCTGATTTCGATTTCCAGCTCCGTATCTTCCGCGGACAGGACATAGTCAAAGGTCGCTGTTCTCCGGTCGAGGTCCGGGGTGATGTCCACCTTCCGGATATGCTTCGGGGGCAGCGGTTCCAGCCAGACCGTCTGCCAGATTCCGGTGGTCGGCGTGTAAAAGATGCTCCTTGCCTCCCCCCAGTACTGTTTTCCGCGGGGAGTCGTCATATCCTCCAACACATCTTCGCAGGCGACCACCACCGTGTTCTCGCCTGCTTTCAGTGCCTCTGTCACATCAAAGGAAAAACTGACATGTCCGCCGGTATGACTCCCGATAAAGACGTCGTTTACACAGACGCGGCAGCGGTAATCGGCCGCTCCGAAATGCAGCATGATGGTCTGGCCCGCCCAGTCCTCCGGGATCCCGAACACGCGGCGGTACCACACCGTATCATGGCGTTCTGTGCAGCCGATTCCAGACAGTTCCGCCTGAAAGGCAAAGGGAACGGTAATGGTTCGGTCAAAAACGGGTTCGTCGAATGAAAACTGCCATGGGCCGTTGAGGTTCTGCCACGGACTGCGCACAAACTGCGGACGTGGGTATTCCGGTCTCGGTATCATGGTCATTCTGCTTCCTCCTCTGCCTCCAGCACCATCAGTCGTCCGAGAAAGTCTCCCTTCATCTGCGGGAGCGGCAGACCGGCATGCATCCAGCCGGCACCCGAATGCTTTTCACCGTTTTCGCTCAGGCGGTAGCAGAGCTGTTCATCCAACCCTCTCGGATAAACCACCGGTACCGGCCGTTTCTGACGGGAAAGCACCTGCACATACACGAGGACAGCTCTGCGGCGGTCCTTGGATACCGCCATAAGCACATCGTATTCCCCGTTTTCCGCAAAGGAAGCAATCCGGTAATAGTCGCCTGTGCGGAAGACGTCGCCGTAGGCCGCATATGCCCTGAGCTGGCCGGGAATTTCAGCAAGCTCTTCCGCCGTAAGCTTGGTCAGGTCCAGTTCATACCCGAAACAGCCGCATAGGCTGACCAGGCCGCGCGTGGCGAAGGGAGTCACACGGCTGTTGGTATGGCTCGGACAGGCCGCCACATGGGCGCCCATGGAGGAAAGCGGATAGACCAGCGCCGTTCCTTCCTGGATTTTCAGACGGTCAATGGCCTCCGTATTGTCTGATGTCCAGATCTGCGGGCTGTAATACAGCATGCCGGGATCAAACCGCCCTCCGCCGCTGCAGCAGTTTTCCAGCAGAAGATCCGGGAAATCCGTAAGCATGCGCTCCTGCAGTTCATACACGCCCAGCACATAACGGTGGTACAGTTCGCCCTGCCTGTCCGGCGGCAGTTCCGCGCTCCAGACATTGGTGAGCGGCCGGTTCATATCCCACTTGACATATTCAATCTGCGCAGAGGACAGTACGGCGTGTATTTTCGCATAAATGCAGTCGCGCACTTCCCGGCGTGAAAGGTCCAGAACCAGCTGATGGCGGCTGAGAGCCGGTGCACGGCCCGGCGTCTTCAGCGCATAGTCCGGATGCGCACGGTACAGGTCAGAATCCGGGGACACCATTTCCGGCTCCATCCAGATCCCGAACTTCATCCCCATCCGGTGGATTTCCTCGGACAGACGCTTCAGCCCACCGGGCAGTTTTTGTTCATTCACGGTCCAGTCGCCCAGGGAACACGTGTCTGAATCCCGCTTTCCAAACCATCCATCGTCCAGAACGAACATTTCAATGCCCGACTCGGATGCCTTCCTGGCAATCGACAGGAGCTTGTCTGTATCAAAGTCGAAGTAGGTTGCCTCCCAGTTGTTTACCAGGGAAGGTCTGGGCTTGTCCCTGTACGCGCCGCGGATCAGATGCGCGCGGTACAGGTCATGAAAGGTATGCGTCATCCCGTCCAGACCGGAAGCGGAATAAACCAGCACGGTTTCCGGGGCCGTGAAGCATTCTCCCGCTGCCAGCGTCCATGCAAAACCATCCGGATGAATTCCCATGACCAGACGCAGCTGATCCTGCTCGGAGAGCTCCGCTTCCGCCAGGAAGTTTCCGGAATACACAAGGTTCATGGCCCAGACCTGGCCCTGGGTCTGGGTGGCCGTATGCTCCAGCAGGGCAAGAAACGGGTTTTCCTCATGGGAGGAAATCCCGCGGAGCGAGGCAATCCCCTGTTTTCCCCAGACAAGTCTTCTCCGGTTCTGCATCCGTTCACTGGACCAAGTGCCATGAAGCGTCAGCACATCCAGGTCACGGTTCGGCATGTCAAGGCATGCTGACAGCACCGAAGTCAGCCGGACCGGCTCTCCGCCCGGATTGCGCACGGAAACAGACCGTGCGATTGCATCCAGCTGTTCAAACACGGTATAGGACAGGGTCACTTCCAGTCCGAGAACCGGATCCGCGCAGTCCAGTTCCAGCGTTGTGCACTCCTTTTCCGTACCGTAAACAGCCGGCAGGCCTTTCATTCGGTGCTTTCCTGCATAGATACGGTGGTCCCTGTAGACAAGAACAGCATCCCGAGCTCCGGAGACAGTTTCAACCGTCAGGCAGGGCCTCCTGAAATCACCCGTTCCACCCGCAGGATACTCCGCCGGAAGCGTACCGGCATATTTCACCTGGTTTCCGGTCCGGGCGAAGGATTCCGCGGGGTCGAAACCGACCCGGAGAATCTGCCGCAGATCCGTATCCGGCACGCGCCGTCCGTAATACAGATGGGCGATAAACCCCTCTTCATCGATGATGCCGATCCGGTAGCTGGAGTCTGGCGTATCCAGGGCGAATACACGTGCTTTCCCATCATATCTGATGCCCATGGCTTCCTCCTCAGAATTCAATCTGCATCCCGTCATATGCAGCGGTCATTCCGTATGCTGCCGCATGCGCGCACATTTCCTCATGCAGCCAGCCGCCGTTGTGGGAAAAATGGTTGACAACAAAAACCGTGTTCCGGTCCGCCAGTCCCTTCCTAAGGAGAATCTCCTTCTGCTCCGCCGCATCGGCAAGCCCCATGTGATACTGTCCGTCGCGCTGACTCTGCATGGTACAGTCAAGACTGACAAGGCCCAGCGGTGCATGCAGACGTAACAGCATCTCAAGATTTTCCTCCGTCAGCGCGCCCGTATCGTGGGCATAGAGCACCGACCGGGTTCCGTCGGAGATGTGGTAGAACAGGCAGGTTTCCCCGCGCGCATGGGAAGCGCGGAGCGCTGTGACCGTATAGCCGTTTACATCTACGGTATCGCCCGGGTTCATCCGGTGAAAGGCAAACCGTTCCCGGACACCTCCAAGTGAGTTGCAGGCGGCCTCCACCTTCTTCTCCACCGCATCATTCCCGAATACCTGCATCTGTCCCTCATAGGTATGCGAAAAGGGTTCCTGCAGAAGCTCCAGGTCATTGGGATAGCAGTGATCGGAATGACTGTGCGTAAACAGCAGAGTCCGCACCCTGCCCGGTTCCAGCCCACCGTACAGAATATGCAGATAGTGATCCGGAGGCATGTCCAGGAGGAGATCCTCGTTGATCAGTGCCTGGGATCGTGTTCGGATGTTTTTCCCGCCCAGTGTACGTGCCTTCCGGCACAGATCGCAGTCACAGAACACACCCGGCCAGGCTTCCCCTGCCGCAGTGCCCAAATAGGTGATCTTCATGCTTCGTCTCCTCCTTCCGGCAGCCGGATCTCCACGCCATGCAGACCGTACGGACGCACCGCAAGGGTGAGTCGGTCCTGTTCCGGGATTCCGAGCGGCCGGAAATACAGGTCCGTTTCACAAAGGGTACAGCCCGCCAAGGAAAGCGTCTTCGGTCCGGCCTGCCCGCTGTGATCCCGCAGAAGCAGGTACAGCCTGTCTTCCGCCTCCGTTGTCTGCACGACCTCGAGTTCCGGGGGAATGCCCGCAGGTTCCTGAATGGGCCGGCTTGCGCACTCAGAAAGGAGGGCTGCCGGCGCTCCGGAGCGGATGACAAAGCGGAAGCAGAAATCTCCTTCAATCCACTGGGGAAAATTCGTACCCCACATATTGTTGAAGAGATTGAACCAGAGTTCCGGGGGACGCTGGTCCGGGAAGTCCGGTTCGTAGTCATAAAGTCCTGAGGCTCCAATGGAGAGCAGCGGCGTATCCAGGGGTTCCACAGTAACAGCTGCCTCCTGTCCCAAAGCCGTCACCCGGTCCTCAAGGCAGAAATAGGCATGGTTTGCCTGGTGGCGGATCTGTGTTCTGGGATCGACAACCGCACAGGGACGCCCGAGCCTGTACGCACAGGCTTCCGGCAGCGGAAGAATCAGGCTGCCCGCCTCAATGAACGGGGAGGCCTGTTTTCCTGAAAGGGCCAGCTCAGCATGGATGCTCTCATCCTCCGGAAAAGACACGGTCAGCGCGAGCTCACGGCTGTCTCCGTAGGCTTCCGCACTTTCCTCATTATGGAAGAAAAAGCGGATGCACTTTTCGTCTGCCTCGTACCGGTCAAAGACAGGTGCAAAGGTCCGGTGTTCACACTCCGGGTACTGACTCCGTCCGTAGTCCAGGATGCCCCAGTCCGTAAAGCGGTAGCCATAGGTGCGCAGAAAATGCTGCACATCCTCTGTCCCCGCCACGTTATACTGATAGCCGAACACACCGGTTTCCCCGTGACTGCACAGCACGGTTTTTCCGAGGACACGGTCCACGACGGTCTCGATCCGGCCGGTCGCCGCATCAAAAGCAAGCTGATATCGCGGGGAAGTCACACATACCCGGCCGTCCTTTTCGGCATAGGAAAGCGTACACAGTTTCTGCACCTCTCTGTCCGCCGGCGGCAGCAGGGCTGCCGCCTCCTCCAGAACAGCGGATGCCTTCCGGACACGGTCGCGCTGTTCCTCCCACGAGGTTTCCATAAACCGGTATGGCGCGGTAGAGCGTGCCTTCAGGAAATCTTCCTTTTCATACACGCGGTTGCTGCCAAGATGCCGTTTGACATCCGCACCCCAGGTATGCTCCTCAAAGAGGGCGGTCTGTTCATAATAGTCTCTCCACAGCGCATTCCATCCGGGGATCGGGGCTCCCCCGCAGAGACGCGACGCAGCATACCTTCTGTGCAGTTCACGGGCCCGCAGACGGTTGCCCCGCAGAGCGGAAACCTCTGCGGGATAGGAACCGACACCATGGATCCAGGTATCCGCCAGATCCTCCGTGACCACCGGCACACCGGACAGTCCGCACTGTTCCAGTTCACGGCAGAAATCATCCATGGTCCCGCAGACAATCTCTGTCCCGGGGCATGCACGCCTCGCTTTTTCCGCCATGGCACCGATCAGGTCCGCGGTCTGGGGACCGCTGTTGTCGGAGGTGTGCATCAGGGCCATCCACACCGGGTACGGCCAGTCTTTCGGCGGCAGAAGCGAAGTTCCGTAGCCGCCCTTGGAATACATGGTCAGCACCCGTCCACCCTGGGGGCTCTGCCACCAGAACAGGCGCGGCACATCCGGCGGAGTCGCGAATTCATTGCAGCCCAGATGCAGGAAACGGATTCCTGCCTGGCTCAGCAGCTCGGGAAGCATCAGCCCATGGCCGGGCACATCCGTCATCTTACCCGCAATAGAGTACGGCTTTCCATAGCGTGCGGACAGTTCTTTCGCATACTGCAGGGCAGCCGCGTATTCTTCCGGAGCACAGACATCCGTGTGTGAGGTAAACGGCAGGGCATGCCAGACAATCTGTCCGTTCCGGATCAGGCGTTCCAGTTCCGGTTTCAGCTCCGGGTCACAATGGTCAATGATATAGCGCAGCGGCCATGCCGGCATGGTCCATTTGTAGCGGAGCGGCCCCATGTGTTCCGTTGCGCGGCAGGTTTCAATGACCTCCCGGAGCATACTGCTTCCGTAGGCATGCGTCACATTCTGTGCAAGGTCGGTAAAGCCGATGTCAAAATGCGTTTTAAACACCAGGATAATCTTGGGTTTCATGCCTCCAGTTTCTCTCCTTCCAGCTCCCGTTCGAGCCGGTCAATCAGCGGCAGCAGGTCCTCGGGCCGACTGACCGTGTAGGTCGGATTCTGCTCCTGTATACTGGATGTATGCGGGTAGCGTTCCGACCAGTTCAGATGCACAGAGCGGATTCCAAATCGGTTTGCCCCGGTGATGTCGCGTGCCAGATTGTTGCCGATCATGATCACGCGCGATTTGTCCGCGTTCGTAAGGCCTACGCTCTTCATGGCCGTTTCAAACATCCGGAGGTTCGGTTTTTCCACCCCGACCGCCTCTGAAATAACCCGTGCAGAAAAGACATGGGACAGTCCGTTCTGCTCCATGGTGTTGCGGAAGGATTCCACAAGCCCGTCCGCCACCATGACAATGGTATATCCCTGGTCATACAGAGACAGCAATGTCTCCTTTGCGCCGGGAATACAGTCTGCATGGTAGACCACGCCGAAGGGAATTTTCCGCACTTCGGTGCCTTCATCAATCACGGTATCACCGATATCCGTAAAGACAATCAATTGCTTTTTCTTCATATCCATACAATCGGTTCCGATCCCTCGTCGTTTGGTTCCCTCTGCCTCCCGGAGGAGGCAGAGCCGTTCGGTTTCAGAAATGCGGGGGCTTTTCGTTGGTTGCCGGAGGACGGTACTGGTTCCGCACACGGTCAATCGGCGACTGGAAGCGCCAGGACGGATCCTTCGCGATGGCCCTTCGGCATTCCGACGGCGTCATGCCCAGGTTTTTCTTGAACTGCTTGGAAAAATAGAACTGGTCATTATACCCGACAGAGGCTGCGATCATTTCCATGGACATGTTCGGATCACGAAGCAGGTCGACCGCTTTGGACAGCCGGTAATAGATCAGGTAGTCCTTCGGTGAAAAGCCTGTCAGGCTGGAAAACACGGAGGCCAGGGTTTTGCGGGACGTTCCGACGTCGGCGGCAATATCTTCCACCGTAATATTCTCAAAATAGTTGGTATCGATAAAATCCAGGGCCCGCATCAGGTAAAATTCCGGGGTTGCCGCTTCGGTGCGTGTCTGGGGAAGCACGTTGTCAAGCAGAAAGCTGAAAATACTGTAGAGCTGCGAC
>ONVN01000355.1 GCA_900321295.1 uncultured Eubacteriales bacterium | reverse complement strand
AGCGGATGAAAAAGGACTTTTACGTCATCAATCATATGCTCGATTGTCTGAGTTGGAATTGGCATATCCCCAATATCCTTGAGATGAAGGCGAGGGATCGATTGTTTCTCTTCTTCCCCATCTGAAGTCTGCTGCCATTCTTTCAGACAGTGATTGGATTCAATCAGCGCACCTAGCTGTGTTACAGTCCATGCAGATTGAATGGATTTCAGTTTTTCTTCTTCTCTCAGTCTTTGCTCTTGCCCATACGTATATGAAGGAATTGTATATACATGAACACTCGGAATATCACGGAGAAACATATCGTACAACAAATTTTCAAATTCATTCGTGTGCAGCATGTTCCTGATCGAATGATATAGATCATTATGTTCAAGATATAAAAGGGGGTCACCTCCATACAGCGTACTGTTAAGCATCTGCACTGCACGGGCAATTCCCTGAGGTTCATGAGGCTGGCGGTCAGCAAATTCCATTTGGTTAATGCTTGCAATCAATTCTTCCCGGTCTATTCCATTAACACATATCTTTTCAACGGTATCGTGAAGACAAGCAAGAACATGCTCAGCGCTTCCATCACGTATATTATGAAAGGTGCAAGTAACATCGAATTGAAAACGCGACGCATTGATTTTCAAGGATACATCCTGGGCCAGACCTCGTTGTAATATCTCACTTGTGAGTGGTGCTTCATTACTTCCTGCCAGTATATCACAGAGTATCTCAGCAGCCATGCATTTCAGACGGTCCTTCCAGGTGCCCAGTATACGGCCATAACTTAATTGAACGCGATTTTTATCCGATATACCTGAAGCCAATTCATAATACTGTGAAAAAACACCTGCAACCGGTATTTGCTCCGATATTTCAGGAAGTAAAGTGTAATCCTTATGCAATGACAGGTATGGATTGATCAAATGCAAAACCGCATGAAGCGGAACTGCACCTTCAATATATATAATGCTGTTCGATGGCTGATAATACTTGTGATACGTTTTCACACATGCATCATAAGACAATGAAGGAATATATTCTGGATCTCCTCCGGAGTTAAAGCAGTAACAGGAATCAGGATACATGTTTTGACATACACCCTGGCTGATTCTTTCTCCCAATTGACTCATTGCGCCTTTCATTTCATTGAAAACAACACCAGAATATACCGGATTTCCCGATTCATCCAGTTCGATATGCCATCCTTCTTGCTGAAAAATGCGTGGGTCAATCAACAGTCTCGGGCAAAATACAGCATCCAGATAAACGGAGACAAGATTACAATAATCTTTTTCATTCCTGCTCGAGACTGGAAAAACTGTTTTATCCGGAAAGGTCATAGCATTCAAAAATGTATTCATAGAACCTTTCAAAAGATCGACAAAAGGTTCTTTTACAGGATATTTTGCTGAACCACATAAAACCGAATGCTCAAGTATATGGAATACACCAGAATGATCTTCAGGCATCGTTCGAAATGCAATGGAGAAGACTTTATTTTCTGCTTTGTTGTCAAGATAATAAAGCTTAGCACCACTGACATGATCCATTTGATACATTGTGCCACCAAGCTCGTCCGAGTATTGGGCATTGACCACCTGAAAGCCATGCAAAACAGTTCCAACTTTCATTTGTAAGACCAGCCTTCAATCGATCCTGTTTTCAGTCCATATACTCCTCAAGTGCATTCGGAAACATCGTATCCATGAGTTCACAAGCCGTAGCATAATATTTGGCTGGAGTATAAAAGCGTATAGATTCAAGAACCGTTCCCGTAACAGCTGAAATAGCTGCACCATAAACAGGACGTGTCACAAAACGTAGTCCGTTCTGTTTCAGGATGTCTTCAACGACAGAAGACATAACCGAAGTCTGCTCAGTAAAAAAGCATAAATCTGAATCCTGCACCTGGCGAATATTTCTTTTGTGGCATAACGGACAGCTGGTTCCTGTTGAAAACACCGCATGACATGAAACACAATACAGCATTTTTTTACTCCTTTTACTCTTTTATGCGATGATATCATATCATACAGGGTATGAAAACCTCAACCATGGCATTTCATATTTGTGGGTGGGTGTGAATGTTGCATGGCATAGCATGCATGATCATCACTTCCGGTCCCTTTCAAGCAGCGGGACTCCTGCTCCCCTTCAAAATCCCGCATATAGCTCTTTCAGAAAGACTGTTCCCATCTCAGTAAAAAAGCGAAATCTTCTTCATGGAGCATAGCATGACCTCCTTCTCGTTTGTGCAGCAGCACCAAGGAGAATTCATCTGTGCTTTTTCACACCTTCTTTGACGCATGATCATTCACCTGTACTTTTCTCGTTCTTTTCACATTGTTTTCAAAATACAGTCAATTCACATTCAGAATCAACCTATAGAATGCACATTGTCCCGATGGGGACCATGAAATGGAAAGTGAGGAGACGGAAGAATGTCAGATAGTCAAATGATATTTGCACGCGTGGAGAAAAAGTTTCTTCTTGATCCCGGCCAATACGAATCTTTTGCACAGATTCTATATTTACATGGAATGAAGAAGATAAACTACCCTGACCCAACAACATGTTCGATATACTATGATACAGATGAATGTATTCTTGCACGTCGTTCAATTGATAAGCCAACATACAAAGAGAAACTAAGGCTTCGTATCTATGGCCATCAAGCTGACGATAGCTCTACTGCTTTTCTGGAAATCAAAAAGAAGTACAAGGGTATCGTTTTTAAGCGTAGAGTTTCAATGAATTACCTTGAAGCTGAACAAGCGATGCAAACCGGCATCATGCCTTCACATACTGGTCAGATCGGGAAAGAAATAGCGTATTTCCAACATCTTTATCCAGGAATACATCCAAAGGCTTTGATTGCGTATGAGCGTGAAACATGGCAGGCACCTGGGGGGATTGATCTTCGCATAACTTTTGATTCCTCAATTCGTTTTCGTGCAGATGATTTGGACCTGAGACATGGATGTGACGGACATCTGCTGATGAATCCGGATATGCGTATGATGGAGTTAAAACTCCCCATGGTTTTCCCGCAATGGATGGCCGATTCACTCTGGGGTCTCCATATAAGACAGATTCATTTCTCCAAATACGGAGAAGCTTATACCAGATTTCTTAGCGCAAAAACATTTACATTGCCGCACAGCACAAAGGAGATTTATCATGTTGCTTGATTCAATTCTTAATACATCCTCTCTCACATTTCCATCCATATTGGCATGCCTTGGCCTTTCCATGCTTCTTGGTATCCTTGCAGCGCTAATATATATGACTTCCGGGAAATATACAAAGAGTTTTGTAGTAACGCTGTCCATTTTACCCTTAATTACAGCCTCTGTCATTCTCGTTGTTAATGGCAATTTAGGTGCGGGGATTGCAGTTGCAGGTTCATTTTCTCTGATTCGTTTCCGTTCT
>ONVN01000242.1 GCA_900321295.1 uncultured Eubacteriales bacterium | reverse complement strand
TGTAAAGCTGGCCGTTTTCCACGCGGCCCTCGAAGACGTTGATCGGGGGTGTGCCGAGGAATTTGGCGACAAACAGATTGACCGGATCATCATAGACGTGCTGCGGCTGTCCGATCTGCTGGACGACGCCGTCCTTCATGACCACGATCTGGTCGGAAATGGACATGGCCTCTTCCTGGTCATGGGTGACAAAGACCGTGGTGATGCCGGTCTCCCGCTGGATGCGGCGGATTTCCTCGCGTGTCTGCAGACGCAGGCGGGCATCAAGGTTGGAGAGCGGTTCATCCAGAAGAAGAATGCGGGGACGCTTGACCAGGGCTCGGGCGATGGCCACGCGCTGCTGTTGTCCGCCGGAGAGTTCCTTGGGCCGGCGTTCGAGGTAATCGGCAATCTGGACCAGGCCGGCTGCTTCCCTGGCCTTGTCCAGCATGACCTGTTTGGGCAGCTTGTCCGCCCCGCGCAGGTTCTGCAGCGGGAAGAGAATATTCTCCAGTACGGTCAGATGCGGATACAGGGCGTAATTCTGGAATACAATGCCGACACCGCGCATTTCCGGGGGAAGGTTGGTGACATCTTCGTCGCCGAAGAAAATACGTCCGCTGGTGGGCATTTCCAGTCCGCAGATCAGATTGAGCGTGGTACTTTTGCCGCATCCGGAAGGCCCGAGAAGGCCTGTGAGGGTTCCGTCGGGAATCTCATAGGTAAAATCATCGACAGCCGTCACCACGGACTTGTCTTTCCGGTTCCGGCTCGGGAACTGCTTGGTGACGTGCTCGAGGGAAATTTTCATATGTCCCCACTTCCTTTTCTGAAGGAGTCGTTTGGAAAAAAGATTACAACCTGTGGAAATTGTACTTGATTGCCCCCTGCAAAGTCAAGCAAAACCGAAGGATCCGAAGGGTTTGGGCAAAAAAGTCCGTCTTTTGCACTTCGGGGAGAGAACCGTGATTTTTCACGGTCCGGGACAGGGAAAGCATCGGTTTGCTTTACCGCGGGCGGCTTTTGTGTTATATTGGCCGGGACAGGAAAAATGGGGAGGTCGATTCTGTGAAGGAACCATTCCTGATTGTTGACGGCAACAGTCTTCTGCACCGGGCTTTTCATGCACTGCCCCTGATGGACGCAAACGGTGTGTACACCAATGCGGTGCATGGCTTTCTTTCCATGGTGCTGAAGGTGGCCAAAGATGAACATGTCCAGTATCTGGCAGTCTGTTTTGACGTGCACGGCCCCACGTTCCGGCATCTTGTGTATCCGGAATACAAGGCCGGACGTGCGCCAACGGCGCCGGAACTGATTCAGCAGTTCGGAACTCTCAGACAGCTGCTGGGGGAGATGGGGATAAAGTATTACGGCGTGGAGGGCTGGGAAGCGGACGATCTTCTGGGCACGCTTTCACGCCTCGGGGTGGAGGCCGGTGTGGCCCCGCTCCTGCTGACAGGCGACCGGGATGCCCTGCAGCTTGTGGGAAGCGGCACGGAACTGCTTTTTACCCGCAAGGGAATCTCGGAGACGATCCGGTTTACACCGGGCATGGTCTATGAGCAGTACGGTTTCCGTCCGGATCAGGTGACGGACTGGAAGGGGCTTGCCGGGGACAGCTCCGACAATATTCCGGGGGTTCCCGGTGTCGGCGACAAGACGGCGGTCAAGCTTCTCCAGCAGTACGGATCCCTGGAGGAAGTGCTGGGCCATGCGGAAGAAATCAAGGGCAAGCTTGGCGAAAAAATCCGGGAGAATGCAGACCTTGCCAGAAAATGCAAGGAACTGGCCACGATTCACCGGGATGCACCGGTGGATTTCCGGCTGTCCGACTGCGCCATGCCGGACCTGACGAAGGGAATCCCTGCCCTTCAGAAGCTTCACCTCAACCAGCTGATCCGACGCATTCAGGGCACACCGGCCCAGAGCCCTGCACAGCCCGCCCCGGGTCAGGAGGCGTCCGGGAGTCCGGAGGATGCGGAAGAGATACCGCAGAGCCCCTCCCTGCTCCCCTTTGGAACCGTTCAGGAACTGGAGACCGTGGAAGCCCTGCATGCCTTTCTGGGGGAGGCCGGGGAAGGCAGCCGTCCCCTGGCAGTGGTCATGACGGATACGGAGGTCACGATGGCCGGCAGTGACGGGCGGTTTGCCTGCGTGAAGCTTGTGGGTGACCTGCTGCATCCGGGCCTTGAAGCGGACGACGTCCTTTCAGCGCTTGCGGAGGAATTTGCCGCGCATCCGGCCATTGTGCACGACGGCAAGCGGCTTCTCCATCTTCTGAGAAAATGGAAGAAGGACCTTCCGGAGACCTTTGACTGGGATGTCATGCTCGGTGCGTACCTCCTCAATCCCCAGGAAAAGAGCTATGCGTTCGCGGATATCCGCGGTGACCTGCCCAACGATGCCTCCGGACTGCTGTCCCTTGCTGTGTGGCAGAAGAAGATGGTGGAACGCGAAGACATGATGCCCCTGATGCGGGATGTGGAACTTCCCCTGTCCTTTGTCCTTTTCCGGATGGAGGATGTCGGATTCCGGGTCAGCGGCGATTTCCTGAAGCAGCTGGGGGTCCGTTATACGGAGGAGATTGAGCAGCTTCGCCAGGCGATCTATAAGGCCTGCGGAGTCGGTGTCTTCAACATCAACAGTCCCAAACAGCTTGGTGACGTGCTCTTTGAGCATCTGCAGCTGCCCCACGGGAAAAAGACCAGCCGCGGGTATTCCACCGCCGTGGAGGTGCTCGAGGATCTGCGTCCCGTGGCACCCGAGGTGATTGAACCGCTTCTCCGGTACCGTCAGCTGACCAAGCTGAACGGGACCTATATTGAAGGACTGCTCCCGCTGATGGATGCAGAAGGCCGTGTGCACAGCTATTTTGATCAGACGGGAACGGCGACGGGCCGGATTTCTTCCTCCGAACCCAACCTCCAGAATATTCCGGTGCGTACGGAAGAGGGAAGGGAAATCCGGGAGGCCTTCCTGCCAAAAGAAGGCTGGCGCATTGTGGACGCCGACTACAGTCAGATTGAGCTCCGTCTCATGGCCCATTTCTCCGGGGATGCTGCCATGGTGGATGCCTTCCTCTCCGGGCAGGATGTCCATGCCAGAACTGCCAGCGAAATCTTTGAGGTGCCGCTGGAAGAAGTGACCAGTACCCTGCGCTCCCGTGCCAAGGCGGTCAACTTCGGTCTGATCTACGGGATTTCGGCTTTCGGCCTTGCCAGAAATACCGGGGTGTCCCGTGCGGAAGCCCAGCAGTTTATTTCCAGGTATTTCAACCGCTATCCCGGCGTCAAGCGCTTTATGGATGAAACCGCCGAGAGCGGCAAGGAAAAGGGATATGCCGTCACACTCATGGGCAGGAGACGCTATCTGCCGGAACTGCAGAGTGCCAACCAGAACATCCGGGAGTTCGGCAAGCGTGCCGCCATGAACACCCCGGTGCAGGGAACCGCGGCAGATATCATCAAGCTGGCCATGGTCCGCGTTGACAGAAAACTGCGTGAAACCGGCATGAAGAGCCGCCTGATTCTGCAGGTGCACGATGAACTGCTGCTGGAGTGCCCTCCGGAAGAAGTTGAGCAGGCAAAACAGCTGCTCCGGGAATGCATGGAGAGCGTGATGGAACTTCATGTGCCGCTGCTGGCGGATGTCCATGAAGGAGGCACCTGGGCGGAGGCAAAATAACGGTCCAGGCAGGAAAAAACTGTCCTCCGGCGAATAAGCGTAAAGGTTACAGAAACAGACTGCTGCGGCAGTCCGGTTCTCAGCGCACAGCCTGTGCTGCTGAACGATGCAGGAACAGAGAGGAGAAAACCCCATGCTTGAATTCAAGTTTGATACCCAGCTTCTGATTGACGGCCATAACCTCGATGAGGATGCCATCAATGAATACATCACCACCCACCTGAAGGGAGACTGCCTGATTGCTGTCGGCGATGAGGACCTCATCAAGATTCACTTCCATACCAACGAACCCTGGCAGCTTCTGGAATACGCCGCATCCCTTGGGGACATCTACGATGTGGTTGTGGAAAACATGGAGAGACAGGAACAGGGTCTGAAAGGCTGAAAACAGAAAGCATTGCGGAAACGCAGTGCTTTTTCTTTTCTGCTTCCTGCAGGACGGTCCCCGGTGCTTTTCAGTGATTCCGGAATGGTGTACAATGGGGACGGATTTTCCGGCCATTCTTCCGGGAAATCAGCCATGGATGAGGAGAGATCACAGATGATGGATGCAGGAAAATACCATGTGGGTTATTTCCCCGTGGGTCCGCAATATAGAAAATGGGTGGAAAAGGATCATATCGAGAAGCCGCCGGTGTGGTGCAGCGTGGATATGCGGGACGGCAATCAGAGTCTTGTCATTCCCATGAGCCTTGAGGAGAAGCTGGATTTTTACAGGGTGCTGCTGGGTGTCGGATTCAAGGAAATCGAGGTGGGTTTCCCGGCTGCGAGCGAGACGGAGTACACCTTTCTCCGCACGCTGATTGACCAGAAGATGATCCCGGAGGATGTGACGGTGCAGATTCTGACTCAGTGCCGCGAGCATATCATCCGGAAAACATTTGAAGCCTGTAAAGGAGCTCCCAATGCCATCATTCACTTCTACAACTCCGTCAGTGCGGCCCAGCGGGAACAGGTGTTCCGGAAATCGAAAGAAGAAATCAAGCAGATCGCTGTGGACGGTGCAAAGCTTGTCAAGCGGATGGCGGCGGAGTATGAGGGCAGTTTCCGGTTTGAGTATTCCCCGGAATCCTTTACCGGAACCGAGCCCGAGTATGCCCTGGAAGTCTGCAATGCGGTGCTGGATGTGCTGAAACCCAGCGCAGAGAACAATGTGATCATCAATCTTCCCGTGACGGTGGAGATGAGCCTTCCGCATGTCTATGCCTCCCAGGTGGAATACATCAGTGAAAACCTGAAGTACCGTGAACATGTGACGCTGTCTGTCCATCCGCACAATGACCGGGGAACCGCTGTGGCGGATACGGAACTCGCACTGCTTGCGGGTGCGCAGCGCGTGGAAGGCACACTGTTCGGCAACGGGGAGCGGACAGGGAACGTGGATATCATCACGCTTGCCATGAACCTGTATTCCCACGGCATTGATCCCGGCCTGGATTTTTCCAATATGAATTATCTGGTGGAACAGTACGAGAAATGTACCCGGATGCATGTGTATGAACGTGCGCCGTATGCAGGTTCCCTGGTGTTCGCAGCCTTCTCCGGTTCACATCAGGATGCCATTGCCAAGGGCATGAAATACCGCTCGGAAAATCATATGCATGAGTGGAAAGTACCGTATATTCCCATTGATCCGGAAGATATCGGCAGAACCTATGATGCCGACGTGATCCGCGTGAATTCCCAGTCCGGCAAGGGCGGGATCGGTTATATCCTCGAACAGAACTATGGCTTCAATCCTCCGCCCAGGATGCGGGAGGCGTTCAGCTATCTGTGCAAGGATATTTCCGACCGGGAACACAAGGAACTCAAGCCCGACGAGGTCCTGGACATCTTTACAGAGCATTACCTGAACATCCGGGGGGACATCGAAGTCCGGTCCCTGGACTTTATCCGCCAGAGACGCGGGGTGAAGATCCGGGTGACCTTCGTGCGGGAAGGGCAGGAAACGAAAATGGTGGCCGAGGGCAACGGTACGCTCAGTGCGGTCAGCAATGCCCTTGCTGATTTCACGGGTGAACAGTATACCCTGCAGGTCTTCACACAGCACAGCATGCAGGGAGAAGGCTCCCGCAGCACGGCAGCCTCCTACATCGGACTTGAGCGTGCGGACGGACGCATGTTCTGGGGTGCCGGGACAGATACCGATGTCATCCGGGCGAACACGAATGCGCTGATGAGTGCGTTTGCCAACATGATGAGAGGGGGCTGCTGAACGATGGGCATGACAATGACACAGAAAATCCTGGCCGCGCATGCAGGCCTTGACCATGTTGTGCCCGGACAGCTGATCTGTGCAGGGCTCGACATTGTGTTGGGCAATGACATCACCACCCCGGTTGCCGTCCGGGAATTTCAGAAAGCAGGCCTGAAGAAAATCTTTGACCGGGACCGGATTGTGATCGTGCTCGACCATTTTGTTCCGAACAAGGATATCAAGGCAGCGGAACAGGCG
>ONVN01000354.1 GCA_900321295.1 uncultured Eubacteriales bacterium | reverse complement strand
CTGCTGAGAAGTAAGCGAACCGATTTAGGAGGAGTAGTCCATGGAGATTTATCGCGCGCATGTGCTCTGCTGCGGCGGCACCGGATGCACGTCGTCTGGATCGGCGCAGATTATTGAGCGGTTTGAACAGAAGATCAAGGAAAATGGCCTGGACAAGGAAGTCAAGGTCATTCGTACTGGCTGCTTTGGTCTGTGCGAAGCGGGTCCCGTTGTTATCATCTATCCTGAAGGCACCTTCTACTCCCGCGTGAAGGTGGACGATGTGGACGAGATTGTTTCCGAGCATCTGCTCAAGGGCCGTCCTGTACAGCATCTGGTCTATAAAGATCATGCCACACAGGAACAGAATGCCAACAAGGCACTGGATGAAATCACGTTCTACAAGTATCAGAAGAGAATCGCCCTGCGCAACTGCGGTGTCATTGATCCTGAAAACATTGATGAATATCTCGCTTTTGACGGATACAAGGCACTGGAAAAAGCCCTGACCAAGATGACCCGTGAAGAAGTGATTGATGAAATCCTGAAATCCGGTCTGCGTGGTCGTGGCGGCGGCGGTTTCCCCACAGGTCTGAAATGGAAGTTCACTTATAATTCTCCTGGCCCTGTGAAATATGTTGCCTGCAATGCTGACGAAGGCGACCCTGGCGCGTTCATGGACCGTTCGGTTCTTGAAGGTGACCCGCACAGCGTTCTTGAGGCAATGGCGATTGCCGGATATGCCATCGGTGCAGCTGAGGGCTACATCTATGTCCGTGCTGAATATCCGATCGCTGTCAAACGCCTTGAGATTGCTATCGGCCAGGCACGTGAGTACGGCCTGCTGGGCGATCACATTTTCGGAACAGATTTCTCGTTCAATATTCAGATCCGTCTTGGCGCAGGTGCCTTCGTCTGCGGCGAAGAAACAGCACTGATGCGTTCTATCGAAGGCAAGCGCGGTGAGCCGATTCCGCGTCCTCCGTTCCCTGCCGTGAAGGGTCTGTTTGCAAAGCCCACCATGCTCAACAACGTGGAAACCTATGCCAACGTGGCACAGATCATTCTGCATGGCGCTGAATGGTTCGCCTCCATGGGTACTGAGAAGAGCAAGGGAACCAAGGTTTTTGCTCTGGGTGGCAAGATTAACAACACAGGTCTTGTGGAAGTTCCCATGGGTACGACGCTCCGTACCATTATCTATGATATTGGCGGCGGCATCCCGAACGGAAAGAAATTCAAGGCTGTTCAGACCGGTGGTCCTTCCGGCGGCTGTCTCCCTGAAGCACTTCTTGATACGCCTGTCGATTATGACAACCTGATTGCTGCGGGTTCCATGATGGGTTCCGGTGGTATGATTGTCATGGACGAAGACAACTGTATGGTCGATATCGCCCGCTTCTTCCTCGAATTCACCTGTGATGAGAGCTGCGGCAAGTGCACTCCGTGCCGTGTTGGTACCCGGAGAATGCTTGAAATCCTCAACCGCATTGTGGAAGGCAAAGGCAAGGAAGGCGACATTGAGAAGCTGGAAGAACTGGCAAAGAACATTAAGGCCACCGCTCTCTGCGGTCTCGGCCAGACTGCTCCGAACCCTGTCCTCTCCACCCTCAAATTCTTCCGTCACGAATATGAAGCGCATATCCGCGACCATGTATGTCCTGCCCATCACTGCAAGGCGCTTCTGCGCTACGAGATTGATCCCGAAAAGTGCCGTGGGTGCACAGCCTGTGCACGCGTCTGCCCTGGTAATGCAATCGAAGGCAAAGTCAAGGAAGCTCATAAGATTGATCCTGACAAGTGCCTCAAGTGCGGTGCATGTATGGAAAAATGCCGCTTCGGCGCAATTTCCCGTAAGTAATAGGAGGACAGCTGTATGGAAAACATGATCAATTTGACGATTGACGGCGTGCAGGTGTCCGCGCCCGCTGGCAGCACCGTCCTGGAAGCTGCCCGTCTGGCCAACATTCACATTCCCACGCTGTGCTATCTTAAGGATGTGAATCAGATCGGCGCATGCCGTGTCTGTGTTGTCGATGTCGGGGCACGTGCACTGCAGGCAGCCTGCGTTTATCCGGTTTCAGAGGGTATGGTTGTTAAGACCAACACTCCGGAAGTTCGCAGCGCACGTAAAACCGTGGTCGAACTGCTGCTGAGCATCCATGACAGAAAATGCCTTTCCTGTGTACGCAACAACAATTGCGAGCTGCAGGATCTGTGCCGCGATCTGGGCATCGAAGATGATGACCGTTTTGCAGGCGAAAGAAATCATTATGATGTTGACGATGCTTCTGTAAGCGTTGTCCGCGATAACAACAAGTGCGTTCTTTGCCGCAGATGCGTTGCTGCCTGCCATACACTTCAGAACGTTGGTGTTATCGGACCTGTCCGCCGTGGTTTCAATTCTGCTATTGAAAGCCCCTGGAAGGTTAAGCTTGCTCAGACATCCTGCGTTGGCTGCGGTCAGTGTATTGTTGCATGTCCTGTAGGTGCTTTGAAGGAAAAGGATTCCATCAAGGCCGTGGATGCGCTGCTTGCTTCCGGCAAGCATGTAGTCGTGCAGCCCGCTCCTGCAGTTCGTGCTGCACTGGGCGAAGAATTCGGCATGCCGATGGGAACTTCTGTAACTGGAAAGATGGCTGCTGCCCTTCGTCGTCTTGGTTTCAGCAAGGTCTTCGATGTTGACTTTGGTGCTGACCTGACCATCCTTGAAGAAGGCACAGAACTGGTCCAGCGTCTCACCAACGGCGGTGTGCTGCCCATGATCACCAGCTGCTCACCTGGCTGGATCAAATACTGCGAGACCTACAATCCTGATTTCCTCCCGAACCTCAGTTCCTGCAAGAGCCCGCATGAAATGCTCGGTGCTGTGATCAAGAGCTATTATGCAGAGAAGATGGGTATCGATCCCAAGGATATTGCCGTCGTTTCTGTGATGCCCTGCACTGCCAAGAAGGGCGAAGCAAAGCGTCCTGAACTGAGTGTCAACGGTCTCCCGGATGTGGATGAAGTGCTCACCACCCGTGAACTGGCCCGCATGATTCGCCGTGCCGGTATTGATTTCGCCAATCTGCCGGATGAAGATTTCGACAGCGTGCTCGGCGAGAGCACTGGTGCTGGTGTTATCTTTGGCGCAACTGGCGGCGTTATGGAAGCTGCTCTCCGCTTTGCCTATGAAGTTGTTACCGGCAAGGAGCTTGAACAGGTTGAATTCCATGAAGTTCGTGGTCTGAAGGGTGTCAAGGAAGCGGATATCGACCTGAATGGTACCAAGCTGAGCGTGGCAGTTGCCCATGGCACTGCAAATGCCCAGAAGCTGCTGGATTCCGTGCGTTCCGGTGAAAAGAAGTATCAGTTCATGGAAGTTATGTGCTGCCCTGGCGGATGCGTTACCGGTGGCGGTCAGCCGATCGTTAAGTCCGATATTCGTGCCGGCGTGAATGTATCTGCTGAACGTGCCAAGGCTCTGTATAATGAGGATGCCGGAAAGGCACGCCGCAAGAGCCAGGATAACGAAGAACTCAAGGTTCTTTACAAGGAATTCCTTGGCGAACCCGGAAGCCATAAGGCACATCATCTGCTGCACACCACCTATACTGCTCGTGACAAGTACGAGAATATCAAATAATCCAAGGACTTTGCAAACCGGCAGCTTGGCTGCCGGTTTTTTTGCGTTTTTTCAGACGATAGACAGAACGGGACAGCTTGACAGATACCCCATGGGGGTATATAATTCGTCGTGGGGGTGATCCTTGATGGAAGAGAAAACGTGTTCAAGATGTTCCGAACGGAAAAAGGTTCGCACGGAAAATGAATACAAAGCACTTTCCAACCGACTCAGCCGGATCGCAGGTCAGGTAAAGGGCCTGCAGAAGATGCTTGACGAAAGTGCATATTGCCCCGATATTCTGATTCAGGTGTCCGCGGTTACTTCTGCATTGAATGCATTCAGCAGAGAATTGCTCGGCAACCATATCCGCACATGTGTAACCAATGATATTCTCTCAGGTAAAGAAGAGACTGCGGATGAACTGGTTGATATACTGAAGAAGATATTGAAATAAAGGTGATCGGATTGAAACAGTTCCAAGTGACAGGAATGAGCTGCGCAGCATGTGCTGCCAGAGTTGAAAAAGCAGTGAATCATGTTCCCGGGGTGGAAAGCTGCTCGGTCAGCCTGCTGACAAATTCGATGGGAGTGGAAGGTGCCGCTTCTGAACAGGATATTATCAAGGCAGTCGAGCAGGCAGGATACGGTGCTGCTGCGAAAGATACTGCTGTGCAGAACAGAGCGGAACAGCACAGGGCGGAGGAAGAGGCGCTTGAAGACCATGAGACGCCAAAACTGAAGAAACGTCTGATTGCATCTGTTGCTGTGCTCCTGGGTCTGATGTATTTTTCCATGGGACATATGATGTGGGGATTCCCGCTGCCGGCATGGTTTAATGGAAACCATGTTGCTATGGGGCTTGTGCAGATGATTCTTGCAGCCATCGTGATGCTCATAAACAAGAAGTTCTTTATTTCCGGTTTCAGGTCCGTGGTCCACGGAGCACCGAACATGGACACCCTTGTTGCCATGGGGTCTTCTGCCTCTTTTGTATGGAGTGTCTATGCACTCTTTGCCATGACAGATGCGCAGCTTCATGGGGGGAGTCAGGCGGCACAAGGCTGGATGGATTCCTTCTATTTTGAATCCGCTGCCATGATTCTTACGCTCATCACGGTGGGCAAAATGCTGGAAGCCAGGAGTAAGGGGAAAACGACCAACGCGTTGAAGTCCCTGATGAAACTTTCTCCCAAAACTGCTACTGTATTAGTGGATGGTGAAGAAAGGACCGTTCCGGTAGAAGATGTCAGGGTAGGCGATGTCTTTGCCGTCCGCCCAGGAGAAAGCATTCCGGTGGATGGCGTCATCCTGGAAGGGCTAACGGCAGTGAATGAAGCAGCACTGACCGGTGAATCCATCCCTGTGGACAAGCAAGCGGGCGACCACGTGAATGCGGCTACGGTCAATCAGTCAGGATACATCCGGTGCAGGGCAGACCGGGTTGGGGAAGATACAACGCTCAGCCAGATTATCCGGATGGTGAGCGATGCGGCTGCGACAAAAGCACCTATCGCCAAAACGGCAGATAAGGTGGCAGGAATATTTGTACCGGCAGTGATTGGAATTGCGGCGCTAACGCTGATGATATGGCTGCTGGTGGGACAGACATTTGGCTATGCACTTGCAAGAGCGATTTCAGTACTGGTTATTTCGTGTCCCTGTGCAATGGGGTTGGCAACCCCGGTAGCAATCATGGTTGGCAACGGGGTTGGTGCAAAACACGGGATTCTTTTTAAGACAGCTGTTTCTCTGGAAGAAACAGGAAGAGCCGTGACTGTGATCATGGACAAGACGGGGACGATAACAAAGGGTGAACCTTCTGTAACAGATGTCCTTCCTGTCTCAGGCATATCTGAGCAGGAGCTTCTCCAGGTGGCTTGCAACCTCGAAAGCTGCTCAGAGCATCCATTGGCAAAAGCGGTGATGGCACTTGCTGCACAGCATGGCATTTATCCGGAAAAAACAGAGGATTTTCAGGCACTTCCAGGTCATGGCCTGAAAGCAAAATGGCAGGGGACGGAACTCCTGGGTGGAAACCTGCAGTTTCTTCAGGAACATACCCAGGTTTTGGAGGCTACCGCTGGCCGTTGCAGGGAATATGCCGAGCAGGGAAAAACACCGCTACTGTTTGCGCGTGGAAATACACTGCTGGGGATTCTTGCTGTAGCGGATACGATCAAGGAAGAAAGTCCTGAAGCGATTCATGCCCTGAAGAACATGGGAATTCATACAGTTATGCTGACGGGCGATAATGAGCAGACAGCGCAGGCAATTGGACAACAGGCCGGAGTAGATGAGGTGATTGCCGGTGTTTTGCCCAACGGCAAGGAGAGCGTGGTTAGGCGTTTCAAGGCAAAAGGAGACGTCATTATGGTGGGTGACGGGATCAACGATGCACCAGCACTGACCAGGGCGGACATTGGAATGGCCATTGGTGCAGGGACAGATATAGCCATTGATGCGGCGGATATTGTACTGATGCGCAGCTCATTGAAAGACGTCCCTGCTGCGATCCGGTTATCCCGAGCAACCTTGCGGAATATTCATGAGAATCTGTTCTGGGCATTTTTCTATAATGCAATCGGTATTCCGTTGGCAGCCGGTGCATTTATATCTCTGTTTGGCTGGGAGCTGAACCCGATGTTTGGTGCGGCTGCTATGAGTTTGTCCAGCTTTTGTGTTGTGTCCAATGCCCTGCGTCTGAATCTGATGGACATCTATTCAGATCGGCATGACAGAAAAATACATAGGAAGGAGAGAAAACTGATGACAAAGACAATGAAGATCAATGGTATGATGTGCATGCATTGCGAAGCACGGGTCAAGAAAGCACTTGAAGCACTTGACTGTGTGACGGAAGCTCAGGTCAGCCATGAAAAAGGAGAAGCCATTGTTACGCTTTCCGCACCTGTTTCCGATGATATTCTGAAAAAAGCAGTTGAGGATCAGGATTATCAGGTAACAGGGATCGCATAACAATGCAAACAAAAAAACAGGACATTGTTCCTGTTTTTTTGTTTGCGCTGACATTTGATTCGGGAAGAGGGAATGGATAAATATATCGTCAATAGAAGAGACAGACCCGGCTCGGGGTGACCTTTGTTTAAGGAAAAAAAGCGTATAAATTGATCAAATTAATTATTAACAATATGAATTAACCAATGGTAATTATTACAAAAATGGAAGATTTGAATAAAAAAAAATATGATAATATGGATGATTTAACGAAAATTGAAAAAGTGAAGATATAAAATATGATATGTTGTTGCAACTCATTTTTTCGCTTAATATAATGCAAACACGAATAAAATGAAATGGAGGTGAGTGCATGGCCACACAGTGGACTGAAGATGAAGCAATGACTCGGGAAGTTTCCCAGAATTTGATGTATGCAGTGATGCATATGAATAAAAAGCTTCTTCATGCTGACCAGTTATCCGCGCAATTTGATATGCCAATGTCAAGCATTCAGCTTATTTTCGCACTTTCGAATGGAGAACAAACAGTGAGCCAGCTCGCTGAATATCTTGCAATTCATAAACCGAACGTTGCACCGATTGTAAATCAGCTGGAAGATACTGGATTTGTAGCAAGACGCACAAGCACTGCAGATCGTAGAAAGACATATGTTCATCTTCTTCCGAAAGGTGAAAAACTGTGTCAGGAGATACAGGATGCAATTTGCAGCAATCTTTTTGCAGGGGACGAGACTGTAGCTAAGAGCGAAGTCAAAAACCTGAATAAAGCTCTTGCAATTATCAACAAGCAGATGAAATCAGAAAAAGCATGATCTGTATAGGAGATAACCATTCAATGAAAAAGACGCCTTGGATGGCGTCTTTTTCATGTTGGGCTCAATCGGATTAACCAAGTGGACGGATCGAAACGATCTTTGCCAGCAGGGCAGTTGCATAACCGGTTGTGTTCAGCGCTGCTGCTTTTTCCGCATCGGTAACTAATTCGAGTGTCATACGGGCACCTGTGGTTGGATAGGTGGCACCTTCAGCAGGAAGCTGGGCATACATGGCGTATACCTGACCGTTTGCAAGGATGTTGGCTCTGGACTGGTTCTCAGCAAGTCCGAGGAGAAGGTAATAGCTGCCTTCCTCATCTTTTACACAGCTGTAGATAAAGAAACCGGTAAGAGGCGTGCCGTCAGCGTTGACTGTGGTGACGGTGTAAAAACCTGAATAAGAATTAATCGCATTCATCAGGTCGTCTCCCTCCAGTGCAGCCCCGTAGAAATCCATAACGGAAGCAGAGGTTACGGCGTCTGTAGCACCTTCTGCAAAACAGCAAGGGACAAGCAGACAAAGGACAAGCAGGATCAGCAAAAAACGT
>ONVN01000065.1 GCA_900321295.1 uncultured Eubacteriales bacterium | reverse complement strand
GTCATGTAATACGGAAAAATAAGCTCTGCTTCTTCCTCCTGTTCCTCAAGAAGCGACCCCAGGAAGCCTATCACTTCCCTGCCATAACGTGCAAACGCATCGGCATTCACCTCGTCAGAAACTGAAGCCACATCAAATCCATATGTTTCCGCAAGAGTATCCAGCAGTTGCTGCATTTCCCCAAGCTGGTCCTTTCGGATCGACTCTCCCGGACGGATATAAAAGGACTGACTCTTTACGGCATGGTTTGCGAAAATGACCAGCTGGCTGCCAAGAATAGCCACTGCGAGCAGAAAAGCGCACAAGCAGCTGAGAATACGTCCTACGATTTTCATCTGACCATCACCACTTTGCAGGCTGCCAAGAGCAGATCTTTAATCGTTTTACTGTAAACAATGTATGTATATATCAGTCCAGCAGCAACAGGAATCGTCATCAAGACTGGAACAAAAAACCACTTTTTTCGTCCGTTCTTCCTTTTATTCATGATCTCCATCCTTTCAGAAATCAATGTTCAGATTTTCTTGCCCGGGATGCACGTCCGCGTCTTTGTTGAACTTGAGGTTTCACAGGAGCCTCTCCTCGCAGACTGAGCAGCTGATCGCGCAGCTTGGCAGCTTTTTCAAATTCAAGAGCAGCAGCAGCTGAAAGCATCTGGTCTTCGATCTGACGAATCAATTCTGCCTTTTCTTCTTCATCGATTTCAGACGGCAGTTCAGCTTCAACCTGCTTGGTAATTTCAAGAACATCACGAATGCTGGACCTTACTGTTTCCGGAGTAATGCCATTTGCCTCGTTATAAGCCTTCTGTATGGAGCGCCGTCGGTTCGTCTCTGTGATGGCCTTCTCCATGCTCTCGGTCATGATATCTCCATACAGAATGACTTTACCATCGACATTACGTGCTGCACGGCCAATAGTCTGTATAAGTGTCGTCTCCGACCTGAGAAATCCTTCCTTATCTGCATCGAGAATGGCAACCAGCTGAACTTCCGGCAAATCAAGTCCTTCCCGAAGCAGATTGATCCCGACAAGTACATCATATTCACCCTTGCGCAAATCTCGGATCAGTTCCATTCGCTCAATTGTCAAAATATCACTGTGAAGGTAACGGACCCGAATTCCTAACTCCTGAAGATAATCGGTAAGACTCTCCGCCATTCTTTTGGTCAGAGTCGTCACAAGAATTCTGCCGTTCTTTTCGATGACGCGATGGATTTCTCCCACCAGATCATCAACCTGTCCGGTCGCCCTTTTCAAAACTACTTCCGGATCAAGAAGTCCTGTCGGTCGAATAATCTGCTCAACAACCTGCTCTGCCAGATCAAGTTCATACATTCCCGGGGTGGCTGAGACATAGATCGTCTGATGAATTCTCTGAACAAACTCATCGAACAAAAGCGGCCGGTTATCATATGCAGACGGGAGGCGGAATCCATATTCCACAAGTGTCGTTTTCCGCGCACGGTCACCATTGTACATGGCTCGGATCTGAGGGATCGTGACATGGCTTTCATCGATCATGCAAAGGAAATCGGATGGAAAATAATCCAGCAGACAATATGGAGCATCGCCCGGTTTTCTTCCATCAAAATAGCGGCTGTAGTTTTCTATTCCCTGACAGTAGCCGATTTCACGCATCATCTCCAGATCATAGGTTGTCCGCTGTGCGATACGTTCTGCTTCAAGCGGTTTACCATTCTGCTGAAAAAACTGAACTCGTTCCTGAAGGTCCTGTTCAATCGTTTTCAGGTGTTCTTCCATGTGTTCAGGGTCTGTGGCATAATGCGTTGCCGGATAAATACTCGCATGTTCCAGCGTTGTCAGGACATGCCCTGTGGTCGAGTCAATTTCAGCAATTCGATCGATCTCATCACCAAAAAACTCGATTCGAAGAGCATGGCTGTACTCACCTGCAGGAATGATCTCAAGTACATCGCCTTTCACCCGAAAAGTTCCTCGGGCAAAATCAAGATCGTTCCGCTCATATTGTATATCAATCAGTTTTCGTATCAGTTTGTCCCGGTCAATACGCATTCCCGGACGAAGTGACACCATCTGTCCTTCATACTCACTGGGATCGCCCATGGAGTATATACAGCTGACGGATGCAACAATGATAACATCCTTGCGTTCACGAAGAGCTGCTGTTGCGCTGTGCCGTAAACGGTCAATCTCTTCATTTATAGATGCATCTTTTTCAATGTATGTATCAGAAGAAGCAATATACGCCTCAGGTTGATAATAATCATAGTAACTGACAAAATATTCGACCCGGCTGTCCGGGAAAAACGCACGAAGTTCACTGCACAACTGTGCCGCAAGCGTTTTATTATGCGCAATCACCAGAGTCGGCTTTTGTACGCGTTCGATCACGGATGCCATGGTAAATGTCTTTCCCGATCCCGTAACCCCCAAAAGCACTTGGTTCTTCATTCCATTCTGTATGCCAGAAGCCAATGCTTCGATCGCCTGAGGCTGGTCCCCGCTCGGTGCATACGGCGCTTTAAGTACAAACCTGTCCAGAGTACACCCTCCTTCCAAGAGCAGACGAACTCATATTACCACACCAGCCTTCAAATGTGAAGAAACAGGTCCAGCCTTTTGCAATCACGCAGGGCTGAACCTGTTCTTTCCATTTCGATCGTTTTCCTGGCGGGGCATTAATGTTTAAGTCGCTTGTCGCATTTGCGTGCAAGCCACGTGCCAAAGGACTGAATCAGCTGGGTAATAATCACCAGGACAATCACTGCCAAGTACAGAACTGCATATCGATAACGCTGGTAGCCATATGCAAGGGCAAGCTTTCCCAGACCGCCTCCACCAACTGCACCACTCATTGCCGTATAGCCCATAATCGTTGTTATCGCCAAAGTAAAATTCGTAATCAGGCTTGGTACACTTTCCGGAAGAAGTACGTGAAGAATAATCTGCATGGGCGTAGCACCCATGGATTGAGCCGTTTCAATGATGTTGGGATTCACTTCGCGCAGGCTGCTTTCCACAAGGCGCGAAATAAAAGGAAAAGCAGCCACCGTCAAAGGGACAACCGACGCCATGGTTCCTACTGAAGTACCTACAATCACCCTCGTGAGCGGGATAATCATCACCATGAGAATGATAAAGGGCACAGAGCGAAGCAGATTGATCAGCAGATTCAGAAAAGTCATTAATCCTCTTGGAAGCGGACGGATTCCTTTCTGTTCTCCGGTAACCAGGATAACTCCCAACGGCAGACCAATAACAATGGCCATAAAGGTGGCAAGGAGAGTCGAATAGATGGTTTCCCAGATTGCAAACGGGAATTCTGTCTGCAGAACTTTCCACGCTTCCTGCAGTCTTTCCGGTGTAAAAGCGTTTGCAAAATTCATTCTTTTGTTCCCTCCTTTGCTTCATATTCAGCCTCTACCTGGACCATAACATCCGGCATTCGACTGAGATACTCGACAGCCCTCGCAAGGTCTGACGGTGTTCCCGGAATATCCAAAAGAATATAACCATATGCTCTGTCCCCGACCGAACGCGTTGACGCGCCAAGAATACTGGCAAGAATACCACAATCTACCGCCATTTTGGCAATCAGCGGTTCTCTGGAAGCAATCGCCCCGTTGAAGATAACACGAATTTTCTGCCCACCTTCTGAGACAAGGCTGATTCCATCTGCCATTTCCGGATAAATGAGATTTTTTGCAGCATTCGACCGTGGATTCGAAAAGACCTCGCTGACTTCTCCCTCCTCGACGACTTCGCCATGCTCCAGAATGGAGACACGGTTGCAAATTTCCTGCACAACGCTCATCTGATGTGTAATCACGATGACTGTAATCCCCATCTTACGGTTAATATCCCGAATGAGTTCCAGAATCGCATGTGTTGTCTTGGGATCAAGGGCGGAAGTTGCTTCATCACAAAGCAGAAGTTTCGGCTCCGTGGCAAGTGCCCGTGCTATGGCAACCCTCTGCTGCTGACCGCCTGAAAGCTGTGCAGGATACGAATGCGCTTTGTCAGGCAGCCCTACTAATTCAAGAAGTTCCATAGCTCGCTTTTCTGCCTGTTCTTTGGGCATATGGATCAGCTTGAGCGGAAGCATAACATTTTTCAGACAGGTTCTTTGCATCAAAAGATTAAATCCCTGAAAAATCATCGTGACTTTGCGGCGGATTTTGCGCAATTCTGCCGTGCTGAGTGTGCCAAGGTCTCTGCCATCCAGAATAACGTTGCCTTCGGTCGGTCTTTCAAGCATATTGATACATCGCACAAGCGT
This sequence comes from uncultured Eubacteriales bacterium, assembly GCA_900321295.1. Lineage (GTDB taxonomy): Bacteria > Bacillota > Clostridia > Christensenellales > Aristaeellaceae > UBA2943. The sequence goes on along the minus strand of ONVN01000065.1, from coordinate 4,938 downwards.
ACTCTTTCCCGCACCACTCATGCCGATGATGCCATAAATATCTCCGTCGTTCACGGTAAGATTGATATGCCTCAGTGCATCTACTGGCCCATCCACCGTCACGAAATTCTTCGAGAGATTTTTGATTTCGATCAAGTTCACAACCTCCGTCCTAGCATGCTTCGAGCCATTATATATCACTGAATATGAAATCGCAATAAAAAGTCCCGCCGAAACGGCGAGACTTTTTACTGACAGCGCATGCCTATTATTTCAGGTTCAGTGCACCAAGATCAGCCTGCTTTCCTGCATACAGACCCATTGGTTCGACATGCACACCGGCAATGCTCACAATATTTGTGCCATTCTGTGCATTGAAGTCGTCCTGATAAGGCAGGTGAGCAAAGAAATTTGCAAATACATCACCCGCATCAACCATGGTATTCGGAGTGACATAGTCATCCACAACAATGATTTCAAGCGTAATATCCTTTTCCGCAAGCAGTTTTTTTACGATCTCCAGAACATAGGAATGGGGGTCCAGCGTGCAGGCAACCTTGATCGTAGTTCCAGCAAGTGCAGCATAGTCAACAGTCGGGTCGTATCCATCTGTCGGATTATCAATAACAGAAATGGCAGTGCCTTCATAGGTCTGGAAATAATCAGCTACTTCCTGGCTCAGGGCTGCTGCTGCAAGCGCCTTCGCAGCATCTGTCTCTTCATTTCCGCCTTTGACACAGACAACATTGACATAGGGGGATTCGCTGTTTTCATAAAGCAGCGCGGCCCCAAGTTCTGCAGCAAGAGCATAGTTGCCGTTGATGATGCCATAATCAACGTCAGCAAGAACGTTGGGAACCATGGCAGCTTCAACTTCCGTAAATTCAATATTCAGCGGATTATCAACAATATCAGCTACCGTGGCTGTAATGCCTGCGTTCTCATCGACTTTCAGGACGCCATAGGCCTGAAGCAGAAGAAGAGCACGTCCTTCATTCGTAGCATCATTGGGAACAGCAATCTTCACAGAGTCGGCAAGAGCCATAACCGAAGTCAGGCAAAGGGCAAGGGCAAGAACCAGTGCAGTCAGCTTTTTCATGATGTAACGCTCCTTTTATAATAATATAATTTCAGAGTCTCATGCGGCTTACGTCACATTCGTCTCGACTCCACATTGGAAGAAGAAGGATACCTTTTCATCACTCATCCCCCTTAATAAAAAATCGAGAGGACTGCCTCGAGGCGCCCTCCCGGATGATGCAGGACCATCATTAATGGGATTGAGAGACCTTCGAGCTGCAGACATAGCAAAACATGCACATGCGGCGCATGCACATCATCATGGTCATTACGATTGCCTGCCAGTTTCCAAGCTGCTTCATGTCCAAGCTCTCCCTTCCTCATATGATATCCTTTTCCGAGTGTATTGAAAGTCTAGCATCTTCATAGCCTGCTGTCAATTGCATTCTTGTTTTTCTCCTGTATCTGTCCGCTTTGTATTTTTTGTTGTTTGATGATTCTTTCTGAAAAGTTTTTGAAAAATGTATCTTTTTATGTCTGCATCTTGATATTTTGTGTCAATTCTTATAAAATTTTACTGTATTCCCAGAATTTTTGAGGAGAATTTGTCATGAGGCGTTATGTTTCCCTATTGTTGGCTGTATTCTTGTTCACATTAACCTTCTTCACTCCCCTTCTTGAAAGAGTGGTTCAGGCAGAAGACCTATCCACAGGGGCCGATGACACCGTCATTGAATCGGATGAAGAAGCCCGTTCACTCGTTCTCAATGACATGGGACCTGATGTCAAGGAACTGCAGACCCATCTTGCTGAACTAGGCTATTACACGGGCCAGATATCAGGCCGTTTTGGCGAAAGCACAAAAGCTGCAGTCATGGCATTTCAGAAAGACTTCAATCTGGAGGAGACCGGTAAAGCAGACCCTGCCACACAGGCTCTCATGTTTGCAACACTCTACCGGCCGCTGCGTATTGGTTCATCCGGCACAGATGTCACACGTCTTCAGACCAGACTCACCATCCTCGGCTATTATACCGGAAAGATCTCCGGTACCTATCTTGATGCCACGGCCGAAGCTGTCAGTGCCTTCCAGACCAAGATGGGGCTCACCCAGACCGGCGAGGCAGATATTGATACCCAGGCGATTGTCTATTCTTCAGATGCACGCTCCCGTTCCGGTGCCGCAGTCGTCACACCCGAACCAGAAAAGGACACCGAAATCGTTGACGGAAACAATCCGGACGCCATTGAAACAGTTGCTTACAAAAAACGCCTCGCCTATGGGTCATCAGGAAAATATGTCAAGCTGCTACAGCAGCGTCTTACGGATCTCGGGTACTATGAGGGCCCTGTCTCTGGGAATTTTCAGGGAAATACCCGGAATGCCGTAAAAGCATTCCAAACTCAGAACGGCCTTTCTGTAGACGGCATCGTAGGCAGGAAAACATGGGATTTGCTTTTTAACACTGCTTCAATCGTTCTTCCCGGAGATACTCCCGCTCCTGCTGCAACGCCAGAACCTGTCCCCTTTCATATCACTGTGGACGTCAACAATCAAGTTGTGACCGTTTACAGCCGTGATGCGAATGGTGAGTACACGGTTGTTGTTCGTCAGATGATCTGTTCCTCAGGAACCAAAACCAATCCCAGCTCCGTTGGTGATTTCGTTCTGAACGGAAGAAAAGCCAGATGGTGCTTCTTCCCGAAGTGGGGCGACTATGCGCAATATTGGACACAGATCACTTCGGAAATTGCTTTCCATTCGGTCATCTATGCACGCGTAGACACCATGTCCCTTTCCCTGAAAAGTTACAATATGCTGGGAAAGCGTGCTTCCCACGGTTGCATTCGTCTGTTGGTTTCCGATGCAAAATGGATTTACGACAATGTTGGCAAAGGAACCGTTGTTACGATCACCGATAAACTGCCTCAGGATCCCGAACTCCAGGCAGCAGTTGCAAAGCCAGCCCTCAACAAAAGAAATATGCTGCCCGTTGAAACACCACAGCCCACTTCTGAACCTGTATACATTTCCGGAGCTGAGCCTCCGCTCCCCCTTGAAAAGCTTCAGAAAAACAGCTCTTCCGAAGCTGTCTACTGGCTTCAGAAAAAGCTGACAGAGCTCGGATATTATTCCGGAACATGCACTGGGACCTATCTTGCCGGTACCATAGCAGCCGTAAAGGCTTTCCAGAAAGACCATGGTTTGAAGCAGACCGGCACAGCCGACGTAAAAACACTGGAGGTCATCTACGAACAGGAGCTTGCATCACCAAAACCGACGGATACCCCCGTTCCGATCTCAACTCCAGCACCATGAGCACACCGTTTCCCTTGCTTATTCTCCTGCATGCTGCAGAATGGAAGAGGAGCCTGGATGATACCAGGCTCCTCTTCTATTCTGTCCAAATACACACAGCCGCAGCAATACCTGCCTCATGCGTGATGCTCAGAAACAGTTTTCCATCGCCAAGCATTTCTGCTGCTTTCCCATGCAGACAATAACACGGACGTCCATTGTCATGCAGTATTTCAACGTCTGTCAAGGGAACAACAATACCTGTTCCAAACGCTTTCAGGCATGCTTCTTTTGCGGCCCACATCGCAGCCAGTGACTCGGAGGCCATCTTGCCGCGCGATTGCAGATATTCCTGCTCCTGTTCCGTCAGACATCGCTTTATAAAAGCCGGTCTGTCCAGCATCTCATGGGTTCGTGAAATTTCGCACAGATCCAGACCAATTCCCCGTACATCAGACATATCCCATCACCCCACGAACAGAAACATCACCAGCAAGAACCCGATGAAGAACCCCTTTATCGTCCTCCACCAAGAGTGCCCCTGCTGCATCCATGTCTCTGGCAGTTCCTTCAAAAGTCTGTGTTCCGATCACCTGTACTTTTCTTCCCAGTGTACAGCTTCGCACACGGTACTCTTGTTCCAGTCCGTCAAACCCTGTTTCCTCAATCCTCTTCATGATTCTCTCCATTTCCAGAAGATAAGCAGATAGGATTGTTCTGCGCAGCGGTGGATCATAAAAGTCTTCGATACATCCGGCTTTCTCTGCCAATGCTTCCGGAACCGCTCCTTTTCGAACATTCAGCCCAACACCCAATACAAGGTATTCAATCTGGTCCATGTCGCAGCTGACTTCATTCAGAATACCACAGATTTTTTTCCCCTGAAGAATCAGATCATTCGGCCACTTGATGCAGACTCCTTTTACGCCAAGTTTTTCAAGTGCCTCTGCCATTGCGCATGCGCATGCAAATGTGACAAGAGGTGCTTCGGATGGTTTCAGTCTGGGACGCAGGAGAAGCGAATGCCAGAGCCCGACACCTGGGCCAGAAAACCAGTTTCTTCCAAGCCTTCCTCTCCCAGCCGTCTGTTCTTCGCACAATGCCAGACTTCCATGTGCGCAGCCTTCAATCGCCATCTGTTTTACCTGACGATTGGTTGAATCCAGAGAATAAGCATAACGATTTGTTTGCCTTCCGAGTTCATATGTCTGAAGACCGTTCTCCCATAGCACAGGGTCGATTCTGTCTCCTGCATCCAGATGGTAGCCCTTTTTGCCCCCGCTCTCGATGTCCCATCCTTCTTCGCGCAGAGCCTCGATTCTTTTCCAAACTGCGGCCCGTGTCATATTGAGTTTTCTGCTCATCTCTTCTCCCGAGACATAATCCCCGGAACAGAGCATCTCAAGGATGTGATTCATCGTTTCCGCCTCCGATCTGATTCCGGGAAGAAACCTGCATTTCTTTCCGTTCTAATGCTGATTCTAAAGTTCCTGACCTTTCTCGTCAAGTCAGTGACTTGCTAGGATTCTTTTGATTCGGTATACTTATAGCTTGGTGATATGCCGATTCACCCGATATTCTTTCAAAGGGAGTTGTTTTTGATGGTGCAGCCCCGCATCCTGATCGCATCGCTTGAACAT
>ONVN01000352.1 GCA_900321295.1 uncultured Eubacteriales bacterium | reverse complement strand
GGCGTCGGCTTTTTTGACCACATGCTGGATGCCATGTGCCGCTTCGGCCGCATGGACTTGAATCTCAGCTGCAAAGGTGATCTTCAGGTGGATGCACACCATACGGTGGAGGATTGCGGCATCTGCCTTGCAAAGGCATTGCGCGAGTCCCTGGGGGACCGCACAGGCATCTGCAGGACGGGAAGTGCATTTATGCCGATGGATGAGGCACTTGCTTTTGTTGCGCTTGATATCTCAGGCAGACCCTATCTGGCGTTTGATGCGGCCTTTCGAGGAGAAAAATGCGGGGAAATGGATACGCAGCTTGCGGAGGAGTTTTTCCGTGCAGTGACTGGAGCCGGCCTGACACTTCACCTGAAAGTTCTGGAAGGAAAAAATGATCATCATATGATGGAAGCACTGTTTAAGGCATTCGGTCTTGCACTCCGGCAGGCGGTGTCATATGACGAGCGTATTGAAGGCGTCCTGTCAACAAAAGGAAGTCTTGACTGAGAGGTGATCTGATGATTCTTTATCCGGCCATCGACCTGATGGATGGAAAAGCAGTACGCCTTCGCCAGGGCAGAAGAGATGCTGTTACGGTTTTTGGAGATCCTGTGGATATGGCAAAACAATGGCGGGATCTTGGGGCACAATGGCTGCATGTAGTGGACCTGGATGCAGCATTTGATGGCAGTACAAAAGCGCTTTTGCTTCTGGAAAAAATGGCAGCTGCATTTCAAGGCTCTGTGGAACTTGGCGGCGGTCTTCGAAGCGTGGAGGATATCCGGCTGCGCATGGAGGCAGGAATACGGGTATGCATCATAGGAAGCGCGGCCTGCGAGCATCCGTCTGTGGTTGAAGAAGCCTGCGCTCAGTGGCCGAAACGGATTGTTGTAGGCATCGATGCGAAAAATGGAATGGCTGCTGTTCACGGATGGGTGGAAACGACAGAAAAGAGAGCAGTAAACCTTGCACTGGAAATGAAGAAACTCGGTGTGGAGCGGATCATATATACAGATGTTTCAAAGGATGGTATGATGCAGGGACCGAATCTGCCGGAAGTAAGCACTATGGTTCGGGAAACGGGCATGCAGATTACGGGAAGCGGCGGCGTCAGCTGTATGAAAGATATTCTGAATCTTCAGGAAGCGGGATGCGAAGGTGCAATCCTTGGAAGGGCCCTTTATGAGGGGGCTGTTGATCTTGCAGAGGCACTCGAGAAAACAGGGGGAGTAAGAAAATGAATCTGAGTGAAATCCGTTTTGATGAACATGGCCTCGTACCGGCGATTGCCCAGGATATCCGCACGGGAGAAGTGCTGATGCTGGCCTACATGAATGAGGAATCGCTTCGTCTGACACTGGAGACCGGCTATGCAACCTATTTCAGCCGCTCTCGCAAACAGCTTTGGAAAAAAGGGGAAACCTCAGGACATGTGCAGCAGGTCATGGACATGCGGTATGACTGCGACGGGGATACCATCCTTATGAAGGTCATTCAGACAGGAAACGCCTGCCACACAGGGCATTACAGCTGTTTCTTTAATTCCATCCTGGAGGCAGACCCGGATGAGGTGCCTGCCAATGCCGGTATCCTTCAGAGCGTGTACGATGTCATATCGGACCGTCGGGTTCACCCTCAGGAAGGGAGCTATACCAACTATCTTTTCGACAAGGGTGTCGAAAAGATGTGCAAGAAAGTTGGAGAAGAAGCCAGCGAGACGATTATTGCTGCCATGAAGGGGAATAAAGAAGAAGTGACCTATGAGGTTGCTGATTTGATGTACCATCTCCTTGTTCTGATGAATCAGCAGGGTGTTACCCCTGATGACGTTTATGAAGAACTCGCAAGACGCAGATAAGCGAATGAAAAAGGGGAATCAGCCGGAAAGCACATCCAGCTTTCCGGCTTTTGCATACTTGCAGAAACGGCAAGTCCATGTTATCTTTTGCCCACGGAGGTGATGATATGTACAGACGGTTGCTGGCTTTTGCAGCGGCAATGCTGCTGCTCTGGATTCCGCCTGTCCATGCAGGAAACTTCTTTGATCAGTATCTGCTGGATGTTGCCATGGTCATTCAGCGGTCCTCACGATACAACGGGTCTCTCTATCAGTACAACAGAGCGAAATTTTCTGTGCGGGGATGCGGACCTTCATCTGTGGCCAATGCCTTCTGCATTTCTGCCTCCGTGGAAGAACAGAACCTGGCTGATAAGATTCTCAGGGAAACCATGCGTTTGCTCACGTATAATTTTGAGCCGGCCAATGCTGCGATTGATATTAAATATATTGAGCGACTGCAGGAACCCGAAGCCGACAAATTTCCGACACTCAGCGAGCTGATCGGTCATTACGGAATCTGGCGTATTTTGGATACTGTGCTTGATGGTGAGACTGTGATGGCCTTCGCCGGAGAGACACAGGAGAACAGAAAGCCGGACATGTTGATGGGGTATTATTCCGTGCGCTCACACTGGAAGGAACTGACGGGCCTGATCCGGCACCTATCGGACAGCGGAATGGAGGATACCATCATCTGCCTGGCCTTTCTCGGGTGCGGTTCAAGCGGAACTGGTGCTCCGTTCAGACTCAGCGATGGACACTATGCATCCCTTTGCTTTCACTGTGGAGATTTTGCAAAAGACAAATCGCTTTATCTTGTAGACTCCAATCCGCGTGCACTCCCGGAGGAGCCGCTTGCGCCAGGAAAATATTATGAACGATACCCGCTGGATCTTGGTGGGAGCATGCTCACGGAACAATTTGACTTTGTCCGAATTTCCCAGGGAATTCTCAGAATACGACTCAATGATCAGAACCAGGTGCTGCTGAATCGAATCCGTCAGGAGGAAGGCGAAGAAGCGGCAGAGGATGCAGAGGGAGAACTTTTTGAGAACCTGCTTCTGTATGGAAACGGCCTGATGATGGTTATGATTCCGTAAGAGCAGTTTGCCCATCTGCAGTGAATGTGGTAAAATCATCGATTGAGACTCAGAACGGCAGGAGGGATACGCCATGGTGGTGCTGGGAATCGACCCCGGGTATGCTCTCATGGGATATGGTGCTGTCGAAACGGATGGCAGACATATGAAACTCCTTGGATATGGCGTGATTGAGACGCATGCAGGTACGCCAATGCAGTATAGACTGAGGTCTTTGCAGCTTGGAATGCGTGATTTGATTTCACTGTATCATCCGGATGATGTGGCTTTTGAAGAACTGTTTTTTGGGCACAATGTAACAACAGGCCTCATGGTGGGTGCTGCACGCGGAGTGGCCATTAT
>ONVN01000285.1 GCA_900321295.1 uncultured Eubacteriales bacterium | reverse complement strand
CTGCTGCCTGGAAAACATACTGGTCAAACCAGGTGTCCGAGCAGATATAATAACCCTTCTTGCCCTTTTCATCGCCCCAGGAGTTTTCGATCTTCCAGCGGTTCGGCTTTCCGTCTTCAAGGTTAACCCCTGTGATGACCATGGCATGATTCATCGCGGAGAAACCATAGTCCAGTGCGTCTTCCTTGGAGATAACCAGATCAAGACCGGTCAGAAGTTCTGCGTCAAAGGAAGCATCGTCCCAGAAACCCTTCTCACGGTCCCCGTACTTGCCGACATCGCTGCCGAACCATACCACCTGGCCGTCCTGAAGCTGGGCAATAATGGCTGCCTTGAATTCATCCATGGTCAGGTTCAGGTGCTTGACGTCCTTGCCGCCGACCACATTGCCGAGGTAGCGGATGGTAAAGGTCTTGTGATAGGGCTTGTCCTTGGTCGGGGCATGAATGATGCTGACGGTCTCCTGGAGAAGACTGCCCACATACTTTTCAGCGAAGGACTTCGGTGTGTATCCCTTTTCAAGGGCGTAATTGCCGTCTTTGTCGACATATTCGAAATCGAATGTACGGGGCGGCTCGCCGTAGCAGCTGCACAGGAAGGCATAAATCCTGCCGAGCATTTCCTCTTTGGCTTCGCGGATTTCCTTCGCACTCCTGCCGTCCTTTACCATGCCGCGCAGGCGGATGGCACAGATCTTGAGGTTCCGGTTCAGCACATGGTTCATACCGTTGGTGTTGGAAGACTGGAAGGTCTCGTCGAAAACATCCTTGGGGACAACACCGTACTTCTCAACGATGTTCGCAAACATATCCCACTGTCCGCCGTCATGAACACCGGTCTGCAGGATAAAGGAAACCGTCCGGTCGTCCGGAGCGAACTGTGCCGTGTCCAGCATGCTTTCCAGGAAATAGTTCGCGCGTTCAAATTTATCCCAGAAGGCGAGGTAGCTCTGGGAAAGCTCAAACTGTTCAAGGTTGAGTTCCCTGGCAATCTTTTCACGCAGCACGTTTGTTGCTGCAAAAAGCCAGCAGCGTCCGGAATGCTTCTGGTTCGTTACGTCCAGCGTCTTGATGTCAACGGAGAACTTATAGCGCATTTTTCCTGCGGCCTTCGAGACGACTTCGACGTCCTTCAGGTCACATTTCGCCAGAGCCATGGTTGCAAGCTGACGTTCTGCACTGTTTTCGTAGGCTTTGTTCCATGCTTTGATGGATTTTTCAGTCACTGCATAATGTTTCATCGTAACGCTTCCTTTCATTTGCTTTGGGCCGATGCCTTTTCTGAAGTATCTTAGCGCATCCGGTACGCTTTGACAAGCCGCAGAAACCGTCTGCACTGCATGTTTTTCTTGACAGAATGTCTCCTTTTGCCTACATTATCATCTGTCCTGATTCTGACTGAATTTCTGTAAGGAGTTTTCCATGATTATCACCGATGACCAGCGCGAATATCTTTCCGACCGCTTCGGACAGCTCTATACTCTCTGTCATTCTTCCTCACTTGATTTTCCATACGGCCTTCCCGGATGGAAAGCCCTGAAGGATATGGACAAGCTGTGCTCCAAGCTGCTTCTGCTGAACCGTCTTACCCCTGTCGCCAAAAGCAGGGAAAGTGCAGCCCGTCAGTGGGAACAGCTTCTTATACGTCTGTCCCATATTGATGATGCGGACCAGATCCTTGTCAATGTTGTCCGGGCCATTCCCACCATTGTCGCAAAGATGAACGCAGAACATATTTACTCTATATAAAAGTTTGATCGCTTCTATCCAATTCCGCTCAACAATTCTCTGATTTTTCGATTATAAGCTTTAAAATCGAAAAATACTATTGCAAATCCCTGGCAATTATGCTAAAATCCTGCCATCAACCGAAAGGGGAATGTATTCATGGCAACCAAAAAAGCTGAGAAATCCGAAAAGCCATCCGTCGGCCAAGCTTCCGCCAAAGAAGAAAAGCTCAAGGCGCTTGAGCATGCAATTGCACAGATTGACAAGCAGTTTGGCGCAGGCACCGTGATGAAGCTCGGCGGATCTGGCTATAACAAGAATATTTCCGTCATTCCCACCGGCGTCCTCACGCTCGACGCTGCCCTGGGTGTCGGCGGTGTTCCGCGTGGACGTATTGTTGAAATCTACGGACCTGAATCTTCCGGTAAAACCACGGTGGCCCTGCACATTGTTGCACAGGCTCAGAAAGCCGGCGGCTTCTGCGCCTTTGTGGATGCAGAGCATGCCCTTGATCCCGTTTATGCTGAAAAGCTTGGCGTCAACATTCAGGACCTGTATATCAGCCAGCCGGATACCGGTGAGCAGGCACTGGAAGTCACCGAAGCACTTGTCCGCTCCGGTGCCATTGACGTTGTTGTGGTCGACTCGGTCGCCGCGCTTGTTCCGAAGCAGGAAATCGAAGGTCTTATGGGTGACAGCTTTGTCGGCCTGCAGGCCCGTCTGATGTCCCAGGCTCTCCGCAAGCTGACCGGCATTATTTCCAAAACCGGCTGTGTTGCCATCTTCATCAACCAGCTGCGTGAAAAAGTCGGCGTTCTGTACGGCAACCCTGAAACAACCACCGGCGGCCGTGCTCTGAAGTTCTATTCCTCCGTGCGTCTTGACGTCCGCCGCGGTGAATTCCTCAAGAACGGCACGGAAGTCATCGGTGCCCATACCAAAGTCAAGGTTGTGAAAAACAAGGTGGCCCCGCCTTTCCGTGTCGCCGAGTTCGATATGATCTACGGTGAAGGCATCTCCAAGGAAGGCACGCTGCTGGATATCGCTGTGGAGCACGATATTATCCATAAGAGCGGTGCATGGTTCTCCTACAACGATCAGCGGATCGCGCAGGGCCGTGACAACTGCCGTGTCTATCTCCGCGAACATCCGGATGTCTACGAGGAAGTGGATCAGAAGGTCCGTGCCTTCCTCTTCTCCGATGAAGGAAAGGATACAGCTTCCAGACTGGCGCCTGAGGGCGATATGCCGGTGATGGAGGATGACGAAGAGGGCGAAGATGATCTCCTCTCCCTGATTGATGACGAAGAAGAAACCTGATTTCTCCGTAAATGCCCGTTTTCTTCCAACGGACTGTCCTTCCGGCAGTCCGTTTTTTCATGTCTTCTTCCCCTGTTCTTTCTCTGCTTCCTGCGTTTACATCCTCCGCCGCTTTGACTATAATCGGCTCAAGGATTGAAAAACCGATCGGAGGCGAATTCCATGTCGACAGTCTCCCGTTTGCCGTCCACCCGTCAGCCGCTCGTCGCCACACTTTCCATGCCGCTTCCAGACCTGATCCGCCGGCTGAAATATGCTGGAATGTATCAGGAAGCAGGGGACGCAATTGCCCTGTGGCTGAAAAAGGATCTGCCCGAAATGCTCCGGCGCAGACTGCTCCTGGAGCAGGAACGGCTCCGCCGTCTTCCTCTGGATTATCCCTATGACCGTGCCGGCGCACTGGAACGGATCCGGAAAACCTTCCCCACCGTGGACAGTGATGCCTTTGACCGGCTGGAAAAAGAGGGGAAAATCGATTATCTCTTCGTGGACGGCGTCAAGCGGTATCACGTCCGGTTCGCTGCCACCATGGAAAAGGACAGTCTGATCCGCAAGGCTTTCGGGCTTCCCGTTCAGACGGAGAATCCTTTTCTGGACCCGATGATCCGGACACTCCGTTCGGAGGGCTCCCTGTCCGTCCGCATCACGCTGAAAAGCGCTCTTTCCCTGAATCCTGACACCTTTGTCCCCGGAACCTACCGTGCCTGGCTTCCTTTCCCGACCCCCTGTGCACAGCAGTCGGATATCGTTCTGGAGGCGGGGAATCCTGTCTCCGTTTCCCCTGCATCGGCACCTTCCTGTTCCGCCTATTTTGAAGCGGATTTCCGGGAGCCCGGACGTTTTGAGACCGTCTACAGCTATACCAGCACGATCCGGTATGCAGATCCTCTGCATGCGCCTGCGCCGGCTCAGGTCCTCTATCCGCAGGAAGCCCCTGTATGTGATGCAGACCTTCAGGAAGACCATGTGCACATCCGCTTTACGCCCTATCTCTGTGCACTCGCTGCCGATCTCACAGAAGGTGCCGCTTCCGATGCGGAAAAAGCCTGGAGAATCTACGAGTTCATTACCACAAAGGTTCATTATTCCTTTGTCCGGGATTATCTGCTGCTGGATGACCTTGCGGAATACTGTGCCCTCAATCTGCGGGGTGACTGCGGACTGCAGGCCATCCTGTTCATTACGCTCTGCCGTATCTGTTCGATCCCGGCCCGCTGGCAGAGCGGTCTGGAATATTCCGGCACGTCAGTCGGAAACCATGACTGGGCACAGTTCTATCTGCCCGGATGGGGCTGGCTGTTTGCCGACTGCTCCTACGGCGGCAGTGCCTTCCGTGCCGGCAGTGCCCTTCGCCATGCCTTCTACTTCGGCAACCTTGATCCCGCGCGCATGGCGGCCAACCGCTGCTTTATGGCCGATCTGACGCCGGATATGCAGACCCTGCGCCGGGATCCCTACGACAGCCAGTCCGGAGAAATGGAACGTGTCGGAAGCACTGAACCGCTCCAGCCTTCGGACTATACGCGTGATGCAGAGCTTGTGCAGTTTACAGTGCTTGCAGGGGAGAAGGCACAATGAAGCATTACGGACTGATCGGGGAGAGGCTCGGACATTCCCTCTCTGTCCCGATTCATGAGATCATCTTCCGGGAGCTCGGCCTTTCCGCGGATTACCGGCTCATTGAGGTCCCGCGGGACGGCTTTGAAGAAAATGTCCGCCCCCTGCTGGAATCCCTGGACGGCCTCAATGTGACCATTCCCTATAAAAAGGATGTCATGCCTCTTCTGGACGGGCTGGATCCGGTTGCGCAGGAAGTCGGCGCCGTCAACACCATCCGTACAGGCAATACGCTGACCGGATACAATACGGATGTCCGCGGTTTTTCTGAAATGCTGCGGCATGCCGGCCTCAACGCTTCCGGACAGCACTGCTTCATTCTCGGGACCGGTGGTGCCTCCCTGGCGGTCCGGACGGCTCTTGCCCGGCTCGGTGCTGCCTCCATAACCTTTGTTTCCAGGCATCCCTCCGGGGAACAGATCAGCTATGAGGATCTCCGCGAACGGTTTTCCGGTCTGCTGGTCAACTGTACCCCTGCCGGCATGTTCCCGCATCCGGAAGGCTGTCCTGTGCCGGAACCCATTCTCCGCGAAATTCTTCCCCGGGCCTGCGGAGTCGCAGACCTGATCTACAATCCTTCCGAAACCGTCCTCACCCGCGCTGCCGCCCGGCTCGGCCTTCCCTGGTGCACCGGACTGACCATGCTGGCTGCCCAGGCTGTTGAAGCCGAAAGCATCTGGCAGGACATGCCGCTTCCGGAAGGCCTGACCGAGATTCTTCTTAAGGAGCTTGTCGTATGAAACAATATCTGCTGCTCAACGGTCCCAACATCAACATGACCGGTCTGCGCGAAACCGGTGTCTATGGAAAGAAAACTTATGAAGACCTGGTCAGCGGCATGCTCGATGATGCAGCGCGCTCTGGCTGTTCCCTGCGCGTTGTGCAGTCCAATTCCGAAGGTGCCCTGATCGATGCCATTCAGCAGGCCTACTTTGACGGCCTTGACGGTATTATTTTCAATCCCGGGGGATATACCCACACCTCGGTGGCCCTGCATGACGCCATTGCCTCGGTTCCGATTCCCACCATTGAAGTCCACATGAGCAACATTCATGCCCGCGAAGAGGTCCGCCATCACTCCATGACCGCATCCGCCTGCAGAGGCCAGATTGTCGGTCTCGGGTTTTTGGGATATCACCTCGCACTGCAGGCACTGATTCAGACAGGAGATGACAAGGCATGAATATCCTTTTTCCGGAGGGACGTCTTCTCGCCCTGACCCTCAGCTATGACGACGGCGTCGAACAGGATGAAAAACTGATTTCCATTCTCAATGCCCATGGAATCCGGGCAACCTTTAACCTGAACTCCGGCCTCTTTTCCCCGGAAGGCACCGTATTTCCGGAGGGACAGATTCACCGCCGGCTGACTGAGTCCCGCGTAAAAAAGCTGTATGACACCTCCGTACATGAAGTGGCTGTCCATTGTCTGACGCATCAGTCTCTTCCGGATCTTCTTGCCCCGGGCATGATCCATGAAATTATGGAGGACCGCCTGCGCCTGGAAAAACTCTTCGGCGTCATGGTGCGCGGCGCTGCCTATCCGTACGGAACCTTTAACGATGCTGCGGTTGAAACCCTGAAACTCTGCGGCATTCAGTACTGCCGTACCGTCATTTCTTCCCATCGTTTCCATCTCCCCGCTGACTGGCTTCGTCTGGAACCCACCTGCCATCACGATGATCCGCATCTTGATCAGCTCTGCACCATGTTTCTCTCTTCCTACCGTCCCTCCCTGTTCTATCTCTGGGGACATGCCTATGAGTTCGAAGAACATAACAACTGGGAGAAGATCGAGGGCTTCTGTGAGCGGATGGGCGGCCGCGAAAACATTTGGTACTGCACCAACATCGAGGCCCATGATTATATTGAGGCCTACCGCCGCCTGGTGCTGTCCGCTGACGGCAGGAAGGTTTTCAATCCCAGCAGTCTTCCGGTCTGGGTCCAGGAGGAAAAACAGGTTCTGTGTGTTCAGCCCGGGGAAACCGTCTCCCTTGGATGATCCGAGCATGGAAAAAGCCGTGCAGCTGCACGGCTTTTTCTATGTCGGTCATTTCTGCAGTTTTCTCCGAAGTGCTGCCAGATCCAGATTCTGCTCCCTGGCCAGCCTCGCAAGATCCTCATACTCGATCTTTTCTTTTTCCACACCCATGCCCGAAGCATGCTTTACCTGGACCGGTCCGAATTCTGTCTCCACGGTCCGGAACTGCCGCTCCATGACATACCGTGTACACGGGGTGCGGCGGATGCCCAGGGTCGTGGTATGGAGAAGCATGCACCGGGCCAGCCGGTCTTCATCCTCCGGCGAACAGATCACGGTCAGCAGAACGCCGGGCCGTGATTTTTTCATCCCGATGGACTGGGTGAAAACATCCCTTGCCCCTTCCCGGAAGAGTTGCTCCATGGCAAAGCCGATATCCTCTCCGGTCATATCGTCCAGGTTGCATTCCAGTTTCACGATCTCATCCTGACTGTCTTCGGTTTCACCGAGGAAAGCCCGCACGCAGTTGGCCCTTGGGAAATCCTTCTTCCCCATGCCATAGCCGATCTTCTCCACGCGCATCAGCGGACGGTCACCGAATCCCTGTGAAAAGTGCCGGAGCAGCGCTGCGCCGGTGGGTGTGCAGAGTTCACCCTCCACCCTGCCGCCATAGGTCGGGATCCCCATAAGAATCCTTGCGGTAGCCGGGGCCGGTACAGGCAGCACACCATGGGCACAGCGCACATATCCGCTGCCCACATGGACCGGTGAAGCAGCAATCCTGTCCGCACCGATCATTTCCATGAGAAGGCAGACGCCAACCACATCCGCTACGGCATCCAGACTGCCCACTTCATGGAAATGGATCGCCTCTACGGTTGTTCCGTGTACTTCACTTTCGGCCTTTGCAATCAGCTGATAGACCGCCTGTGCGTCTGCGCGTACAGTTTCCGATACATCCATCCTGTCCAGGAGGGCTACCACATCCGCCATGGACGTATGGTGGTGGTGGTGATGTTCATGGTCCCCGTCATGGTCATGGTGATGATGCTCATGATCTTCGTCATGATGATGGTGCTCATGGTCTTCGTCATGATCATGATGATGATGCTCGTGATCTTCATCATGGTCGTGGTGATGATGCTCATGGTCATGCACATCCACCGACTCTTCTTCCTCGCCATGCACCGTGACCACCATGTGGGTTCCGGTGATCCCGCATTTCACGGCCGGTTCTGTCGAGACACACACGCCGGGAATCAGGGCATTCATTTTGGACAGAAAGGCCTGTTTCTGCTCCTCTGGAAGAAGTTCCAGAAGGGCTGCGGTCAGCATATCGCCTGCCGCTCCCATTCCGCATTCAAAATATAACGTTTTCATTGTTCAGCCTCCGGTTTTTCCTCATGCCTGTTCTTATGAACATCCGGTCACTTGCTGTGCCGCACTGAGGCTTTGTGCCGCAAGCACTATAACAAAAGGGGTTTTGCCTGTCAATCATCGGCAAATCCCCTTTGGAAAATCCTCTGTTTTCTCACTGTTCCCATGCGGCGGTTCGAAGGTCATGCCTCCTGAACTGCTGCTTCCCCTGCGTCGCCGTAACCGTTCGGAAGCTGGTGTTTTTTGACTTCCTGGCTTCCGTACATGTTCCGGAACTGTGTCGGGGTACAGTGGCAGCGCTGATGAAAAATCCGGTTGAAGGTCGTAATGCCCCCAAAACCGGTTTTTCTGGCGACCTCGCCGATCGGCATGGTGGTATAGATGAGTTCATTGGTGGCGGCATCCAGCCGCTTCTGCGTCAGGTATTCTGTAAACGGAACGCCTGTGAATGCCTTGAATGTACGGGAAAAGTAACTCTTGGAAAAGCCGGCAAAAGTCGCCACATCTTCCAGGGATATATCTTCTGAATAGTGTTCATCCATAAAGATCATAGCACTGTTCAGAAGCGGGGAGTCGATAAACCGCTCTGTCCTGCCCTCTTCATCGCGGATCAGGGACGGGTCTCCGTTCGCAAGAAGGGTATACATTTCAAGGAGATGACCATAGCACTGGGAATTCCACAGTGTATCCTTTCGGTAATAACAGTCCACGATCCGGTCGAGTTCTTCGGTAATGCGGCCGCGCATTTCAGAAGCTTCTCTGAGGTAAACGGCCTTGCTCATGATTTTCTTGATCGCACCGCTGTCCCACATGGACAGAATCGGCCCCGGTTCAAAAAGGAACAGATGACGGTCAATCTCGTCGTTCTCTGTCAGACTGTGTGTGACGCCGGATGGAACCATCAGAATCTGGCCTTCTGTGACTTCATAGCGCGCATCCGGAAACTGATAGACCGCTTTTCCCTGCCGGACCAGGATGATTTCCACAGCTGAATGCATATGCATGTCAAAATGTGACCTCACCTGGGAAGGCCATATACGGATCGATGAGTGCTCCCTGTACGTGATGAATTCCTGCTTGCCTCTGAGAATACGGAACCCGTCCGGAAATCGTGTCTCGGGCGGTGCCACTCTCTTCTGATTGATTTCCATAACTTATCTCCAGACTTTCCTCAGCCCTTCACACTGCCCAGCGCCATGCCGGTTACAAAGTATTTCTGCAGGAACGGATAGACAATAAGGATGGGGACTGTGGAAATAACCGTAATTGCGCACCGGATGGTTACCGGTGTTGTCTGTGTTGTGGAAGAAAGCGCTTCTGCGGATGTCTTCGCCGCATTGGCACTTGCCTGTGTGGTAGCCAGTTTCATTTTCAGCAGGTACTGCAGGGAGTGCAGATTCTTCTTGCCTGCATTGTACAGATGGGTGTCGAACCAGGAGTTCCAGCTGCCGACGGCCACAAAGAGGGCGACGGTTGCCAGAACCGGGGTGCACAGCGGGAAAATGATCTGCCAGAACACACGGATATCACCGGCACCGTCAATTCTTGCGGATTCCACCAGGGCATCCGGAAGGCCGCCGATGTAGGTGCGGATCACGATCATGTTAAAACACGAGAACATGGTCGGAATGATGTAGACCCAGTAGCTCTTCGACAGGGAAAGGGTTCTTGAAATCAGCAGGTAATTCGGGATGAGACCTGCATTGACGTACATGGTCAGAACCATGACGGTGGTAATGAACTTTCTGAGCACATATTCCCTGCGGGAAAGGGCAAATGCAAGCATGCTGGTCCAGAAAAGGTTCAGGATCGTGATAATCACCGTCTTGGATGCGGAAATCCACGCCGCCTGATACACCGAATTGTCCGAAAGAATCGACTCATAGGCTTTCAGGCTGAAGACTCTCGGCCAAAGTCCGATGTTGCCTCGAAGTGCATCGGTGCCGTCATTGAAAGAGTAAGCCACCGTATTGATGACGGGGTAAAGCGTAATGATCATCAGGAGGATCAGGATCAGTGTATTCACGACTGGAAAGACCCTGTCATGCCCGATCTTGTTCTTTCTGTTCATACTTGTCGGGGCTGCCGGCTGTTTTGCCATTGCTGTCATGTGATCCACCTCCTTAAATCAGTGTGTCTTCGCCAAGCCTGCGGGAAATCGCATTGGCGCTGACAAGCAGGATAATCGCCACGACACTCTTGAACATACCTGCTGCAGTGGCAACACCATACTGCTGCTTGGAAATACCATACTGCAGGACAAATACATCAATGGTCTGCGACCAGTCCATGACAACGGAAGATCCGAGCAGGTACTGGATTTCAAAACCGGCTTCCATCAGATGACCGATGTTCATAATCAGAAGAATCACGAACGTCGAACGGATGCCCGGCAGCGTCACATTCATAATCTTGTGGAAACGCCCGGCACCGTCGATGGAGGCAGCCTCATACAGGCAGGGGTCAATGGCCGTCATGGCCGAAATATAGATGATCGTATTCCAGCCGACTTCCTTCCACACATTGATCACGCCGACCAGCCACCAGAAATATTTGCCTTCGCCCAGGAAGAAAACCGGTTCCTTCACAAGGCCAAGTGTCATCAGCAGTGCGTTGACGGCACCGTTGGAGGCGAAGATATTCTGAGCCATGCCGACAACAATGACCATGCTCAGAAAGTGTGGAAGATAGGTTACGGTCTGTACAGTCCGCTTGAACCCGCGATGGCGCACCTCGTTGAGGAGAATTGCCAGAAGAATGGATGAAACCGTACCGAAAACCAGGTTGATGACGCTCATGCCCAGTGTATTGCGGATACTGTTGATAAAATCCTGGCGAGAAAACAGCCACTCGAAATTCTTCATCCCGACAAATTTGCTCCCAAAGATGCCGAGCTTGGGTTTGTAATCCTGGAAGGCTGTAACCCATCCCCACATAGGGCCATAGTTAAACAGAAGGACATACAGGAGCATGGGAACGGACATAACCATCAGCTGCCACTGGGAGAACAGTGTCTTGAAAAATCCTTTCTTGCTGACAAGAATGTCCTTTCCCTGAGCATTCTTTACCCGGGACATACTTGTTTCCTCCCTCTCTCTTGGAATGAAATCAAGGGGAGAGATGACTTCTCTCCCCTTGATGGGTCTTTGATCGGTTACTCAGGGAGTACTACATTCGGGTCAACCTTTGCAGCTTCCTTCAGAACGGCCATCTGCATGTACTCACCGAAGGCCGTGGCAGAAGGAGTGATTTCAGCCACATAGGCATCCCACTTCGCGTCGAATTCGGCAGGATCACACATGATCAGTTCAGGCAGGCGCTTGTCCTGGATGTTCAGGAAGTCCTGATGCTCGATGTCAACAGGGGTGTAGTCAATCTGCCATGCTTCGCCGTACGGAGCAAGAGCGATCGGAGGATTGACGAAATCAGCGGGCTTGGAATAGCCATAGGCTGCGAGGAAGTCTTTGTCATAGGCTCTCATCTGGTTGAAGAACACTTCAGGCTGATTGCCAACTTCCCAGCAGTTGCCGGCATATTCGCCTTCAAGGATCCAGCCCTGCTTCTTGGGGCTGCTCTCAAAGAACGCATTGGCCTTGTTGTGGAGCTTCCAGGTGTTGTCGTTGGTCTGGGCATACTGTTCTTCGGTCATCAGGAGACGGCCGTTTTCGACATAATAGTCTTCGCCTTCAATGCCCCAGTTGAAGATCAGCTGCCATTTGTCGGAGAGCATTTCTTCCCACATGGCCACAATGCGTTCCGGGCACTTGCAGTTCACGGAGATACCGAAGCCGCGGCGGATATTCGGCACGCTGCCGTTCACATAGTGTTCTTCGATTTCCTTGCCGTCCACGTATTCCGGATCATAGACGAGACCCAGTGCGATATAGGTGTTCTTGTCCATGTTGGCGGTACGCAGTGCAGCGGTTGCATTGTTAAAGTCCCAGGTCTGGTCGAACATGCCCAGAACGGTGCCGCTGGAGAGCTGAGCAATGTACTGGTCATAGTTCATAACGAAGGTATCCTTGCTGATCAGGCCCTTGTGGAATTCTTCGTTGAGCTTCTTGTAGTAAGCCTTTGCATAGGGCTTGTCGATGAAGGTTT
>ONVN01000172.1 GCA_900321295.1 uncultured Eubacteriales bacterium | reverse complement strand
TCGTCGGAGCTACCGGAGCCGGGAAATCCTCCATTCTGAACCTTATCGGGCGATATTATGATATACAGAAAGGCACCATCCGCATCGACGGAAAAGATATCCGTACCCTTTCCCGAGAACAGCTCCGGCGCATGATTGGTCAGGTTCAGCAGGATGTATTCATTTTTACCGGAGATATTGCTTCCAATATTCGTCTGAGGGATGAAAGCATTTCCGACCAGCAGGTACGGGCCGCTGCAGAGGCAGTGAACGCCGCCCCGATGATTGAGCGGCTTTCCGGACAGTACAATCACCCTGTGTCCGAACGCGGATCTACCTTTTCCCAGGGAGAAAGGCAGTTGCTTTCGTTTGCGAGAACACTCGCCTATGATCCGGCCATTCTCATTCTTGACGAAGCCACTGCAAGTATTGATACGCATACCGAGCAGCTGATTCAGAGTGCGATTGCCCGGCTGATGGAGGGGCGAACCTGCATCATGGTCGCCCATCGTCTTTCCACGATACAGAACGCTGACTGTATTCTGGTCATGCATCATGGATGCATCCGTGAACGTGGAACTCATCAGGAACTCCTTGCGCTGAACGGTATCTATGCAAAGCTTTATGCTCTGCAGATTGCATAAACATGGCTGTTCGTCAGGCTGATTGCAACGGCATCTTCTTCAGGCACGATTCCTGACAGTGCTTTCAATCCGAACATGTACCGGACAAAGCAGAACACATGGTCCGATGGCACGAACAGACTGCCGGTTTTCGAACAGGCAGCCTGTTTTTTGTGTGACAGCCCGTTTTGAACATCTTTCCGGATATTTTGCATGTCAGTTGAGCTGTTCCTGGCTTTGCGATATAATAGTTCCTGGCTTTATTCCCACATGGAGGTGATGAGTTTGTCCTCGAGTTCATATGTTGCCATTGTCGGTGGAATGAACGTGGATATCAGCGGAACCTCAGACTCCAAGATCATCCTGGGGGACTCGAACCCGGGAAAGGTCACGCTTTCACTTGGTGGTGTCGGACGCAACATCGCAGAAAACCTGATTCTGCTTGGCAAGTCCTGCCGCATGGTAACTGTGCTCGGGGATGACCTTCATGCTGAAACGATCCGCGCAGATTGCAGACGGATCGGCCTTGATCTGAGCGCATGTGAAACCATTCCGGGGGCCAAGAGCAGTACCTATCTTTGTATCAACGATATCAACAGCGATCTCATGGCAGCTGTGGCGGACATGTCCATCTGCGAGATGATTACACCGCATTTTCTCAAGAAACACCTGGATGTGCTCAATGGTGCGGAGTTCGTGATTGTTGATGCCAATATTCCTCCTGCATCTGCTGCTTTTCTTGCCGACTGGTGTGAGTCACCCCTGATCGCTGATACAGTCTCCATCAAAAAAGCCTCACGGCTCTCCCCCTGCCTGTGGCGCCTGCTGGCGATCAAACCAAATCGTCCCGAGGCCGAGCTGCTCACAGGGGTTCCCATTCGTGGAACACAGGGACTGGATGATGCGGCCAGCGAGCTTTTAAATGCTGGGGTACGGAATGTTTTTATCTCTCTGGGAAGTCTCGGTGTCTATTACGCAGACCAGACGCACCGTGGTATTCAGTCTTGCATACCAGGTTCTCTCGTCAATACAAACGGCTGCGGCGATTCCTTTCTGGCTGCTGCCTCACTCAGCCTGATGTCGGGCATGAGCATTGCTGAGGCTGCTCTTCTCGGTCAGGCCAGCGCATCGATCTGCGCTGAAGCTGAAAGTGCTGTGAACCCAGCCCTCAATATGCGGGTTCTGCGCAAACGCGCGGGCCTTGATTCCAATTTGTCATCATAGGAGGATGAATTATATGGAACATCTTGAAAAGTACCTTTCTGTATCCCCTGAAGTCCGTGCAGCCCTCGATGCCTGCCAACCGGTTGTCGCACTTGAATCCACGATCATTTCGCACGGTATGCCCTATCCCAAGAATGTGGAAACAGCCCTTCATGTCGAGGAAATCATCCGTGAACACGGTGCAACACCTGCCACCATTGCCATTATTCAGGGCAAGATGACCGTTGGCTGCACAAAGGAACAAATCGAATACCTCGGCCGTCGCGGTCTTGATGTGCCAAAGGCAAGCCGCCGTGATCTTCCCGTCCTGCTTGCACGCGGCATGGATGGAGCAACTACCGTAACTACGACTATGATCGCTGCCTCTCTGGCCGGCATTCATGTTTTTGCGACCGGCGGAATCGGTGGAGTGCATCGCGGGGCTGAAACAACCATGGATATATCAGCCGATCTTGAAGAACTTGCCCAGACACCGGTTCTGGTGATCTGTGCCGGCTGCAAGTCAATTCTCGACATCGGTCTGACACTTGAATATCTCGAAACCAAGGGCGTGCCAGTTCTGGGTTACAAGACGACCGAAATGCCTGCCTTCTATACAACACATTCCGGTTTCCATGTGGATTATCAGATGGACAGCCCTGAAGATGTCGCTGCTGCTTTCAAGGCAAAACTTGCTTGTGGTCTGAAAGGCGGCATGCTTCTGACAAATCCAATTCCTGATCAGTATGCCATGGACCTTGATTATATTAATGCCAATATTGATGCAGCCATTGTTGAATGCAACACCCTTGGTATCAAAGGAAAGAATATCACCCCTTTCCTGCTCGATAAGATCCAGAAACTAACCGGCGGAAAGTCCCTTGAAGCAAATATCCAGCTTGTCTATAACAATGTCGCTGTTGGTGCTGAAGTTGCCAAGGCCATGTGTCAGGAGTAACCGCAGATGATGAACCCTATCTGTCTGAATGACTTTCTCTCCCATCGGTATTTGTCCCGACTGACGTATTCCCCGAATGGAGCCAGGGCAGCTTTCGTTCTCTCACAGGCGGACGAAAAGAACAATGGCTATCTCTCTTTTCTGTATCTTTACGATGGAGGGATCCGCCAGCTGACTTCGCTGGGAATGGAATCCACTTTTGTCTGGCTGGATGATGACAGGCTTCTTTTTCCTGCTGCACGTACGGAGGATGAAAAGAAAAAGAAGGCTGAAGGAGACCCGTCAACGACCTATTATTGTCTGGACCTTCGTGGTGGTGAAGCTCTTCCTGCTTTCACGCTTCCTTTTTCCGTTGCGGAACTCACGGTACTGGATGACACGCATCTGGCCGTCATTGGAGAATACGATAAAAACTGCCCTGATTTCTATGCACTTTCCCCGGATGAGAGAACCAAAGTTCTTCAGAAGAAAAAAGATGAAAAAGACTACGAAGTCTTTGATGAGCTCCCTTTCTGGGGTAACGGCGAAGGATTTACCAACGGGCAGCGCAGCGCACTTTTTCTGATCAATCTTGCACCTTTTGAACTTTATCGTGTATCCGGGCCCGATCAAAATGCCTGTCTTTCCAGAAAACTGGGAGAGGATGTTCTGTATGCAGTTTCCAGTTGCCCCGCCAAAGCAAAGCTTCACGGAATGACCCTTCGTGCAGTCAACTGGAAAAGCAGAGAAGACCGTCTTCTTTTCTCTGATCCGGACCTGATGATGGAAAACTATCTTGTGGACAGAGACAGCATTCTGCTTCTTGCAGCACGCGGTGACCGGTATGGCTGCAATGAGAATCCCAATGTTTATCTTCTTAATCCCAGTGATGGTCTTCTGACAATTATCCGTGATGAACCCATGGCCATGCATGGCGACGTTGGAAGTGACTGCCGGTATGGTTCCAACACGGAGCAGGCAGTCCACTGCGGCAATCTCTATTATGTTGCAGGACGTGAAGGCAATGCTGTCCTTTATGTCACACATTCGGACGGTTCCAGTGAACCTGTCCTGACCAAGGATGGCTCCATTGATGGCATCGCTTTGTCTGATCAGCATACAACCTGTCTGCTGGTTGCCATGTATGACATGCAGCTTCAGGAGCTGTATTCCTTCGACCTGCAGACACACGTTCTGACTCAGCTCTCCCATTTCAACGAAACCGCCCTTCAGGGCTGCTATGTGGCCCATCCGCAGGCATTGTCTGTTCTTTCGTGCGGCCTCGAGATCGGCGGATGGGTACTTCTCCCCAGAGATTTTGATCCCCAAAAAAGCTATCCTGCTGTTCTGGACATCCATGGCGGTCCAAAATGTGTTTATGGTCCGGTTTATTATCATGAAATGCAGATTTGGGCAAGCATGGGGTATTTCGTCTTCTTCTGCAACCCGAAAGGCGGCGATGGCAGGGATAATGAATTTGCCGATATCCGTGGTGATTATGGTGGAACAGACTATCAGAACATCATGGACTTTACAGATGCCGTGCTCTCCGCATACCCGCAGATTGACCCTGAACGCGTCTGCGTGACGGGAGGAAGTTACGGTGGCTTCATGACCAATTGGATCATTGGCCATACAACCCGGTTCTGCTGTGCTGCTTCCCAGCGTTCCATTTCCAACTGGATCAGTTTTTACGGCGTCAGTGATATCGGTGCATTTTTCGCAGAAGACCAGAATGCGGCAAATATCTATGACTCTCCCGAGAAGCTGTGGGCTCACTCTCCCCTGAAATATGCAGCAAGGGTCCGTACTCCAACCCTCTTTATCCATTCCGACGAAGACTATCGCTGTCCTCTTGAGCAGGGTATTCAAATGTACAGTGCACTTGTGGACCGCGGAATTCCGGCCCGCCTGTGTCTGTTTCACGGTGAAAATCATGAGCTTTCACGTTCCGGAAAGCCTTTACACCGTATTCGCCGGCTTCAGGAAATAACCGACTGGTTCGAAACCTATACCAGACATGCATGATCTTTGCCCCGAAAGGGGCTTTTTCCATTTTGGCAATACAAAGAAAAAGCCCTGTCAGGAAAAACATCAAAAAACCGATTCCCGGCAGGAATCAGATTCCTATAAAGCGAAAATATCGCTTGCTTTTATCATTTTTCCATATGACAGGAGATCACAACATGCATACAGCAATTCGTCACGGCTGGTCCTTTGCCATACTTCCAGCCGAAAGCTCCATCGAAGATGCGCAGAACGCCGACTGGTTTCCGGTTGATATCCCGCATGACTGGCTGATCTCGGATACCGATCATCTGTATCGTGACGGAGACGGGTGGTATCGCCGCACGCTTTTTCTGTCGAAGGAAGCTCTTTCTGGACATGTTTTTCTTTCCTTTGATGGCATCTATATGGATGCGGATATTCTGCTCAACGGGCGGCTTCTGTTTACAGAGCATTATGGGTATGCCCCTTTTGTTCTCGAACTGACACCCTTTGCCTTCGAGGGAAGCAATGAACTTCTTGTCCATGTCCGCCATCGGTCCCCGAATTCCAGATGGTATTCCGGTGCAGGAATATTTCGCGACGCAGATCTTCTTGTTCTTCCTGAAATCTGCTTTGCACCTGACAGCATCTCAGCCCAGCCCATTCTTCACGCATCCGGTGCATGGGACCTTTCCATCACCGCAGACATCCTAGGATATGCCCCTGTGAGCAGCGCTGAGTTTATTCTCTGTGATCGTGCTTCTGAAATTGCATCAGCGACGGTTTCCATCGAAAATGGACACCTCTCACTCATACTTCCCTGCCCTTCTGTGCACACATGGTCTCCTGATTCTCCATACTGCTATCAGCTTCGCTGCATTCTGGGAAATCAAGAAGAAACGATCACAATTGGTTTCCGTTCCATCCGTGCTGATCCGGATCATGGTCTGTTCCTGAATGATGAACACATCAAAGTGCATGGTGTCTGCCTGCATCATGATCTCGGCTGTCTCGGTGCAGCCTTTCATGTGGAAGCAGCACACCGTCAGCTTTCCAGGTTGAGAGAAATCGGTGTCAACGCCATTCGGACAAGCCATAATCCACCTGCCAGACAGTTTCTGGACCTGTGTGACAGGCTTGGTTTTCTTGTCATGGATGAAGCATTTGACATGTGGGAATCTTCCAAAACGACTTATGATTATGCCCGTTTCTTTTCAGCGCATGCCGCTGAAGATCTGAGGCGTATGATTCGCAGAGACAGAAATCATCCCTGTGTCTTCTTCTGGTCGATCGGGAATGAAATACCGGATACACACTCCTCGGGAAAAGCACCACAGATGACGCGGTACCTGCGTGACACCATTCGTCTTGACGACCCTTCCGGCCATGCACTGATCACGATCGGCTCCAATTACATGCCTTGGGAAGGGGCACAGAAATGTGCCGACATTCTGAAGATTGCCGGCTACAACTATGGCGAAAATCTGTATGAGCAGCATCATCAAGAACATCCGGACTGGGTTATTCTCGGTTCAGAAACTGCGTCGATTCTTTCCAGCCGCGGCATCTATCATTTTCCGATGGACACGCCTCTCCTTTCCGATGAAGATGAGCAATGTTCCGCCCTTGGAAACAGTTCAACAGGCTGGGGGCATCAGAATCTTGCAAAAATGCTGGCAGATGACTTATCCTGCACATACTCAATCGGACAGTTCGTTTGGTCCGGCATCGATTACATCGGCGAACCCACTCCCTATCATACCCGTTCATGCTATTTCGGACTTTTTGACACCGCCTGCTTTCCGAAAGACAGCGCATGGCAGTATCGTGCCGCATGGACAAAGAGCGCTTTTGTTCACATTGGTGTGCACTGGTCATGGAACCAGGGCCAGATGATTGATGTTCCAGTCATGACAAACCTCCCGCTCGCGGAACTGTTTCTCGGAGAGCGCTCTCTTGGCGTCAAGGAAGTCGACGTAACCACTGCTGAAAAGGGGCTTGCGGTGTGGCATGTTCCATATCAGCCGCAAAAGCTCTGGGTCAAAGCGTGGGATCCTTCCGGCACGGACCTTGTTCAGGACATCAGGGAACCTTTCGGTGACAGTTTTTCCCTGTGTCTGCGCCGTGAAGAAGCTGCTCCGGGCTCTCTTGCTTTTTTCAGTGTCCAGGCACTTGACTGCGATGGAAAGCCTGTTGAAAATGCCGTTGATCTTGTTTCTGCGCGCACAGAAGGTCCGATCCGGATCCTGGGAATGGATAACGGTGACAGTACGGACCGTGATGGATATCAGACGGTTTCCAAACGGCTCTTTTCCGGGCGCCTGTTAATCATCGTCCAGGCACTCTCCGATTCAGGCAGCGCGGCAGTCCATGTGAATGCACCAGGACTCAACGGTGCCTCCTTGTCTTTTCCTCTGGGAGTGGATTTCCATGGCGAATCGCAGGATGGATGCATTCCCTACACCCCGGTCTCCGACATGCGTGTTTATGCAAGGGATGTGATTCTCACACCGCTTTCAGACAATCATCTGACACCCGCCAACCCATCGGTATCTTTTAAAGTGTCCGTTCTGCCTGAAAACAGTTTTCCCCAGGAAATCGCTTTTCGGATTACAACAAAATCCGGTATCGACAGTCCGCGTGCAAATGTCCAGTTCAGAGACGGAATCGTTACCGTTACCGGC
>ONVN01000358.1 GCA_900321295.1 uncultured Eubacteriales bacterium | reverse complement strand
CAGCTCCTGAACCCTTTTCGAAACACAGCGGACCGGCTGCATGAGCAGCCGGCCCTTTCCATGTCGGAAAACCGGAAAGAAAAGCCCGGAAGAAGCCGGCTCCGGATTCTTTCCGCATGACGGTTGCAGGAACCTTTGGAAAACGAAAAAACGCCCTTGAATTTCCCCCTGAACTGGTGATATGATCATACCCGCGCCGGACGGCATGAACCGTTTTCCCGGCACACGCAGGAAGACCTGCGGATGCCGATGCGAACCCGACGAAGAGGGAACGAAGAACATGAAAAAAGTACTCCAATTTTTCCGCCACGAAATGATGCTGACCCTGTCCCTGGCGGCAGCGGTCATTGCCATGCTGATTACACCGCCTTCTGCCCGGCTCCTCCGGGAGATTGACTGGCGTACGCTCGGTACCCTTCTGATGATTCTGTGCGTGCTGGAAGGGTTCAAGCAGGAAAATATCTTCCGGCCCCTGATCCGCCTGGCGGGCCGGATGAAGCGGATGACCACGCTGACGCTCTTTCTGGTTTTCGGGGTTTTCTTTACATCCATGTTTGTCACCAACGATGTGTCCCTGATCATTTTTGTGCCGCTTACGATCCTCCTGTTCCGCGCGGCGGGAAAGGAAAAGTTCATTCTTCCGGTCCTGACGTTCCAGAACATTGCGGCCATCCGGGGATCCATGCTGATGCCCTTCGGCAGCCCGCAGAATCTGTTCCTCTATGGACAGGCCAATGTCACCGCCTGGCACTTTATGCTGCACATGCTGCCGCTGTGTGCTTTCTCCGCCCTGCTGCTCATCGGCTTCATTTTCTTCCTGTACCGGAAGGAAGCCGGGGAAGAAATCTGCGCTTCAAAGAATGATACGCCCTGGGCACCGGAAGGCCGTATCCGGCGGATCGTCTATCTGAGCCTGTTTGCGGTCATTATCGCCGTCATTGTGTCCCGGACGTCCCTGTGGCCGTATGCCATGATCCTGGTGCTGGGTTCCATTCTGATCGTGGACCGGAAGCTGTTTCTGAAGGTGGACTACGTGCTGATTGTCACCTTCCTGTGTTTCTTCATTTTTTCTTCCTCCATTGCGGGGCATCCGGGGATTTCCGGGATGCTGAAAAAGGCGGTGGCCGGGAATGAATACTGGTGGGCCATCGGTCTGAGCCAGCTGATCTCCAATGTGCCGGCCACCATTGTGCTGTATCCCTTCTCGGAGAACTTTGCCGGACTGATCTATGGCGCTGATACGGCCGGACTCTGCTCGCTGATCGGTTCACTGGCCTCCGTGATCAATTACCGGATTTATGTGCGTTCCTACCCGAATCAGGGAGGGCAGTTCATCCGGGTATTCACCCTGATCAGCTGGGCGTTCTTCCTGATCGTGGTGGTTCCGGGCCTGCTCCTGAGCCGCTGGCCGTTCCTCTGACAGGAACCGTACTTCGAAAATGTATCCTCCGGCGTCCGAAGCCTCTTCGGACGCTTTTATTCTGTAAACGAAAGAGGGCCTGCTCCGTCCGACGCTTGTCTGAGGAAGCAGGCCTTCTTTTCATGGGTTTCTTCCCGGAAGTGGATTACACGCGGATGCCGTCGATCTCCTCGGTCAGGCTGCAGATTTCGTCAATCAGCGAGCCGATATAGTCGATGGTGGAGCGAAGCGGCGCGTCGGTGGTGATATCAAAGCCGGCGATCTTTGCCATGCCGACCGGATCCTTGGAGCCGCCGGCTGCGAGGAACTTCTTCCAGTCCTGGACAGCACCTGCGCCTTCTTTTTCAATGCGCAGCATGGCCTGGGTCGCGACGGTGAGCCCGGCGCTGTAGGTATAGGAGTACAGCCCCATATAGTAATGCGGCTGGCGCATCCATGTCAGTTCGGCGCCGCTTGTAATTTCCACGGCATCGCCCCAGAAGAGTTCCAGGTTTTTGCGGAACAGATCGCTGAGGACATCCGCGTTCACACTGCCGCCTTCATCGATGATGCGGTAGACTTCCCGCTGATACCAGGCTTCCCGGAGATGCGTGACAAAGTTGTGATAATAGGTGTTGCTGATCATGCTGGAGAGCACCCAGCGGCGGAAGCGCTTGTCGTCCTTGGTATGGATCAGATGATTGGCAAGGAGCAGTTCATTCATGGTGGAGGGGGCTTCCACGAGGTACGTGGAGGGGTTGCATTCGAGGATGGATTGGTCGCGGTCCGTGTACATTTCCTGACCTGCATGGCCCAGTTCATGGGCAACGGTGAACACGTCCGCCATGCGGTCGTTCCAGTTGAGCAGGATATAGGAGCGTTCACGATACAGGCCGGAGCAGAAACCGCCCGTGCTCTTGCCGATATTCCGGGCAAAATCGATCCAGCGCTCCCGATAGGCCCGGTCCACCATATCGGTATAATCGCCGCCGAGAATCGACAGGGCATCCCGCACCAGCTGATGGGATTCGGCAATGGTGACACTGGGATCATACTCGGGGTCCAGTGCGATTTTCAGATCGGCAAAGGTGGCTTTTTCCAGTCCGTGCTTTTTGGCCAGGAGACGGGCGTAGCGGCGCATATGGGGAGCAAGGTACTCCGTGATCAGGTCAATCTGGCGGTCATACATTTCCCGCGTGACTTTCTGTTCAAACAGAAGGCTGTCAAATACATTGTCAAATCCCCGCAGCTCCGACATGGTCTTTTCCTGGGTGACACAGGCATTATAGGCCGCCGCTGTGGTATGCTTGTATTTTTCCAGGGTGTCATAGAATGCCCGGAAGGCGGCGCGGCGCACCGGGGTGTTTTCCTCCAGCTCGTAGTTGTCCTCGAAGAGGGAATAGCCGAGGGGATACTCCTTCCCGTCCACGGTGAAGGGATCAAAGGAAATGTCCGCGAGCTTCATGGTGTTATAGATGTCGTAGGGCACATCAAAGGACCTGGAGAGCGCGGCCAGGGTCTTTTCGGTTTCGGGGGAAAGCATATGGGCTTTCCGGGCGATCAGGTTCTGCAGGTAGACACGGCAGCCTGTGGCGATGTTCACTGCAGCTTCGAGCTCTTCCTGGGGGGCCAGCAGGATTTCACTGTCCACAAAGGACAGGTCCTTTTCCATGCGGATCATTTCACTGCTGACTTTTTCATTGCGCTCACGGAGTGCATTGTCGGTATAGTCGGTCTCCTGTGCGAGCCCGGTATAGGACCAGATCCTGTCGATGGCGATTTCAATCGGCTCCAGGGCATGCAGACAGTCAACAATCGTCTGGGCCTTTTTGAGCTGGCCGGCATACGCAGCAACGAATGCCTGGACGGCATCCTTGGTTTTCTTTAGTTCATCCCACATGAGTTTTTCGTCGGAATAGATCAGGGACAGGTCCCATGTTTCGCTGACGGGGACCTCGCTTCTTTTGCACAGTTTCATAAGACATACCTCTTTCCGCCGCGAAAGGACTGTCGCGGCATATGCTTCCTTTATTCTCCGGTTCCGCAGGCCTTTTTCCTGAAACGACTGGAACCATACCATCTTTTTCGGCTGCGCGGGCAGCCGGAACATGGCTCTGATGATAGCATGTTCCCGGCCATCTGACAAGGGAATGCCGGGGACGCCTGCCGGATGGCAGGCATGAAAAAAGCGTCTGCAGATGGTCGGTATCTGCAGACGCTCTGAGATCAACTGGGTTTTACCGGATCCGGACAATATCCGCGATCCGGTTTCCATCCTTG
>ONVN01000349.1 GCA_900321295.1 uncultured Eubacteriales bacterium | reverse complement strand
GCTGTCAGTGCGCCAAAAAAGTCCCTCATCGCATAGAAGGGGCCGCCGGTTTCTGAGTAAATACCAACATTGGAGCCAACACCAATATTCATCAGCATAATGCCAATGGAAGGACCAATGCCAAGCCGGATTCCCAGAGGGATCGCCGAAACGATTTTCTCCCGTATATTCAGCACCGACAGAACAATAAACAAAATACCTTCCACCAGAATAATCACCAATGCAGACTGGAAAGAATGAAGATAGGTAAAGCCCGTCATTGCTGCAATGTTCGATACGACCACCGCAAAGAAACTGTTCAGCCCCATGCCGGGAGCCATAACAAACGGTTTGTTGGCTAAAAGACCCATACATACCGTTCCGATCGCCGATGCAATGCAGGTAGCAAGAAAGACACCATTCCAGAGATCCTGACCCTGTGCTCCAAAGCCTGTCAAAAGATTCGGATTCAGAGCAATAATGTAGGCCATCGTCATAAAGCTGGTCAGACCTGCAAGCACCTCTGTGCGCACATTGGTTTTATTTTCCCTGAGTTTAAAGAAATCACCCATGGCAATCCCTCCCTTTACGCCGCTATTATAGCAAAGATCATCGAAATATGTGCATCCGAAAGTATATTCTTTTTCAATCCATATTCTTTCCGCCCGAAGAATATTTCAAAAACTCCCTTTCATGGAAGGCCGTTTTAGGCCATCTATGAAAGGGAGATCTTGTTTCTGTTCCATTTGCTCCTTGTACACCGGATGCTCTGCAGCTCAATCCCAGTTCAGAAGATTGCTCACCATCTCATTCCTGGTGCAAAGCAGTTTCCTTTTCTTCCCCGCCAGAATATTTCCGATAACCCGGATGTTTTCCGGTGACATGGTAATAGTTTTCCCGCAGGTCCAAAAGCTGAGCAATCTTATCCCGAGGCAGCTCTTTGGCTCCACCCAGCAGATGCGCAGTCAGGCTGATTTTTGCAAACAGTTCCAGGGTTTCCATCCGGTAATAAGCTGTAATCAGATCACAACCGACCGTCAGAGCTCCATGGTTCTGCAAAAGCAGGACATCATGATATGGCAGGTATGGCGCAATGGCGTCCGGAACTTCATAGGTTGACGGCGCGCCATAGGGTGTCACCGGGACAGAGCCAATCGTAATAACCGATTCGATCATGCTGTAATCATCGAGAGGCTTGTTCGCCACTGCAAAACCTGTTGCCGTCGGTGGATGGGCATGAACGACAGCACCAATGTCTGACCGTTCCTGATAACAGCGCATATGCATTTTCATCTCACTGGAAGGCTTCAATTCTTTTTTCCCTTCGAGTGTTTCCATATCTGCGTTGACGCGCAGAAGCATATCAGGCTTGATAAAACTTTTACTGACACCTGAAGGCGTAATCCAGAAAGTTCCATCTTCCATTTTGACCGAAATATTCCCATCATTCGCGGCAACCCATCCCAGCTGCCACATTTTGTGGCAGACATCGCAGATCATTTCCTTGATTTCCTGTGTCTGCAAAGCAATGCATCCTCCTACTGTTCTTCTTCCCAATCTTGTAAACGATCCCTCATGATTTCATTACTTATCTGCGACTGGATCAGTCTTTCAGATAGAGCTCAATCACCGGCACAAGAACCTGCGGCTTCAAAACGGGCAGCCTGATCACCAGAAGATCTTCTGCCTTGGTCGTACCCTCGCTGAAGTGATCCACTGCACGTTCCGTAAACTGAAGCTCACTAGCATCATGCAGGAACTGCGCATATTCGACTTTACCAGCAAAACCGGGCATTTCAAGCACGCCAAATGGATAACGGAACAAATGAACATACAGTCTTTTTCCATCTTCAGACTGTGTGAGCCAAGTGCCCTCCGGAGCTTGGAATTCAGGTTCAGCCATCGTGCAGCCATAAATCGACCGGCTGTTATAGCGCATCCAGTCTGCATAGACTTTCAATGCAGCCTCTGCCCGGTGATCCAGGTATCCTCTGGCAGTCGGTCCCACATTCATCAGCAGATTTCCACCAAGCGATACAGTCTGAACCAGCATCTGGATAAGCATCTCCGGAGATTTCCAGCTTGTTTCATCCCGGTGATAGCCCCAGGAACCGGAGAATGTCTGGCATGCCTCCCAGGTGACCAGTTCACCGGTTTCCTTGTGCCGTAGCCAGGACTGAGGCTGATACTGTTCAGGAGTCCACAAGTCCTGCTCGATGTCAGCGCGATTGTCAATCATAATACCTGGCTGAAGTCTGCGTGCTAGGGCAATGAGCTCCTCTGATTCCCAATCCTTCCTGCCCTTCCCGACCAGCCATGGCTTATCCGCTGGACAATTATCCGGGTATGAAAAATCAAACCATAAAATATCGATTTTCCCGTAATTGGTCAGCAGTTCTTGCACCTTATTGCGCATATACTGTGCATAACGATGCATATCCCGCTTGGCATTCAGTTCTTCCACAGTTTCCCGGGGCAGATTACGCTGAGGATGAATCGGATCGATCGTGAAATCCGGATGATGCCAGTCAATCAGGGAATAATAGAACCCTATTTTCATTCCTTCAGCCCTGAAGGAATCCACATATTCACGAATCAAATCCCTGCCTGCCCGTGTGTTGGTGCATTTATAATCGGTATACTGGCTGTCAAACATGCAGAAGCCTTCATGATGCTTGGTCGTCATTACGGCATACTTCATCCCCGCCGCCTTTGCCTGACGAGCCCATTCGCGCGCATCATAAAGATCCGGATCAAAGTGGTCAAAATACTTCTGATACTTTTCATCTGGTATTTCCTCCATGTTTTTGATCCACTCATGCCGTGCCGGCAGTGCATACAGGCCCCAGTGAATGAACATTCCGAATCGATCATGGCGAAACCAGGCAGTATTTCCCGGAGTCGTCCTGGTAACATAGCTGCTCATTTCGTTCTCCCTTCCATCTGTCCGGCTTTTCAGCTTACAGATGTTCCCTCAGTTGGCCAATATAGGCTGCATCCGTAACCTCATAACGGTCTTCCGGCGGATACAATGCGCCGCCATAAAAGATATCCCGGTTATTGGCAGTCGACATGTCCATCTGCTGGCGTGCACGTGCAACATGAATCTGTGTGCAGCCTGTCACTTCCATAATGCGGTCAACATTTTTCAGATTGACACCTGCACCGGGCAGAATCTGAATTCTCCCCTGTGCAAACTCCACCATTTCCCGAATGGTATCAATTCCATAAAACACATCCGGCTCGAGACCGCTTGTCAGAACTCGGGTCACGCCAAGTTCAATTAGCTGTCCGAGCATTTGTTTCCAGTCGGCAGCCACATCAATGGCCCGGTGGAATACCTTTTCCTTGTCGCCAGCAAGTGAAATCAGTGTTTTACATCGTTCCACATCGAGTGTTCCATCCTCTTTCAGGAATCCAAAAACCAGGCCGTCGCTTCCGTGAAGCAGAAGCTGTTCTGCATCTGCCATGGCTGTACGAAATTCAGCATTTGTATAGCAGAAACCGCCCTGCCTCGGACGTACCATCGTCATGATCGGGAAATCCACCATTTCTTTCGCAACGATCAGTTCACCCACGGACGGCGTTAAGCCGCCATGAAACAGACATGAATTCAGCTCGACACGGTCAGCGCCGCCCTGCTTTGCTGCCAGTACGTCTTCCACACTGCCGCAGCACACTTCCATGATGTATTTATGCATCAAATACCTCCCTTTGATCCTTGGTCAGGACAGCAGGAATCCCCGCAGTCAGTCTGTCACTCCATGCTGCCGTTTTCCTGTCCACAGCTGTCTCTCTGCTTTCATGATTGCCTGAATCGATTAAAAAGCAAATATGGGGTGCATATCATATGCAGCTCATCCTGTTCCCAATGATGTATTCCACTTCGCCGTTTCTTCGCTTATTCCTGCCCGGGTATTCCTTCCGTCATGGCAGCAAAATCCGCAGCTTTCTCCACTTCATTTTCCGACATAAGGCCACGCTTGATGACGAGGTCTTCCACATCCATATGATTTTTCTGAGCTTCTTTTGCAAGATCACAGGCTTCCTTGTAACCGATATACGGACTCAGGGCTGTGACAAGGGAAGGTGACTGACGGAGAAGCTTCATGCAGTGCTCTTTATTGATGGTTATTCCCTGAATACAGTTATGGTTCAGTGTTTCGATACCATGTGCCAGATAGGTGCATCCGTTGTAGAGGCTGTCAAAGATAATGGGTTCAAATGCATTCAGTTCCAGCTGTCCGCCTTCAGCAGCCATGGTTACTGTCACATCATATCCAATCAGACGGAATGCAATCTGATTGACCACTTCAGGAATCACGGGATTCACCTTGCCCGGCATAATGGAAGAACCATTCTGGCGGGATGGAAGTACAATGTCTCCAAAACCTCCGTTAGGTCCCGAAGAAAGAAGACGCAGATCGTTGCATATCTTGGACAGACTGGCTCCACAGCCCTTGACAGCTGCAGAAAGTGCCACATACCGGTCTGCATTCTGGGTTGCATCAACACAGTTTTCGCTTCGATACAGTGCCATGCCGGAAATATCCGAAAGCAGCGAAACGACATGCTG
Source organism: uncultured Eubacteriales bacterium (assembly GCA_900321295.1). Taxonomy (GTDB): domain Bacteria; phylum Bacillota; class Clostridia; order Christensenellales; family Aristaeellaceae; genus UBA2943. Next base: position 7,575 of record ONVN01000349.1, on the reverse strand, counting down.
CAAATAGGCTGGAGAAGCATTCAACCCTGTTCCGATTGCAGTACCTCCGAGGTTAATGCACAGCATCTCCTCCTGCGCCATTTTCAATCTTCTCATTTCGCGGCGCATAACTGCAGAATAGGCAGAGAATACCTGTCCGAAACGAATGGGGACAGCATCCTGCAATTGCGTTCTTCCCAGTGTGATCACATTGTCAAAAGTTGCTGCCCGCTCTTCGAAAGTTGCGATCAGGTCCTGCAATACCTTAATCAGCTGGCCTGCTGTTTCATACAGCGTCATACCGATTGCAGTAGGATAAACATCATTGGTGGACTGTGCACAGTTGACATGGTCATTTGGATGTACCAGAGAATAATCGCCTTTCTGACCTCCTAGAATCTCAATCGCCCTGTTGGCAATCACTTCATTTGCATTCATATTAGTCGAAGTTCCAGCACCGCCCTGAATCCGGTCAACAATAAACTGATCATGCAGCTGTCCGTTTATCACTTCATCACACGCACTGCAAATAGCTTTCGTCTTTTCAGCATCCAAAACACCTGCTGAAGCATTTGCCATGGCACATGCTTTTTTTATGCGGGCAAGGTTAACAATCAGTGCATCAGGAATCCTCTGACCTGTAATCGGGAAATTTTCAGCTGCGCGAAGCGAATGAATTCCGTAATATGCGTCCTGAGGGACTTCAAGTGTTCCTGCCAGATCACTTTCCATACGAACCGACACGGACATAATCGTTTTCCCCTTCCATTTATGATTAATTATAATATAATTCAGGTAATCCCTTTATTCAAATATGAAAACCCATATTCCATACATAGGCAAACACCTATAGGAGGGAGAAGGCATGTTGTTTCATGAAATGCAGTATGTTTATGAAGTTTATCGCCAGGGCAGTTTTTCGAAAGCTGCCAAGGTTTTATACATTTCCCAGCCTTCCCTAAGCCAGATGATAAAAAAGGCGGAAATGCGGATCGGCGGTGATCTTTTTGACCGAAGCACATCGCCGGTTACCCTGACCGCCCTCGGTCATGTCTATATTCAGACAGCCGAGGAGCTGATGCATATTGAGAACCGTTTTCACCAGTATCTTCTGGATTCAAAGCAATATCTGACTGGCAGCCTGGCCCTCGGAGGCACGCTTCTGTTTTCTTCCTATGTGCTGCCCCCTCTGATTTCTTCTTTTTCCTCCAGGTATCCTGGCGTGGAAATCTCCCTTCATGAACACCACTCATCCACGCTCTCCCAGAAACTGAAGGAAGGAACGATTGACCTGGTCATGGGTAACACTGCCCTGGACCCGAACGTGTATATCAGTGTCTTCTATCAGCAGGAACAGATTATGGCCGCGGTTCCACAGGCACTGGTCTCCGATCCCACTCTGTCACACTACGGAATGACGGCATTCTATATTCAGCATAATGATATTTTGACGAAACCTGCTCTTCCGCTGGAATTGCTTTCCGACCTGCCCTTTTTGATGCTCAAAGAAGGAAATGATACACGGATAAGGGCTGAAAAGCTTTGTGCTCTGTGTGGTTTTCAGCCAAAAATCGAACTGGAACTGGATCAACAGGTTTCGGCCTATCAACTGGCTGCGTACGGAATGGGTGCCACTTTTGTCAGCGATACCCTGGTCAGAAAGGCTTCTGCTGACAGCCGCCTTCTCTTCTTCCGTCTTGACGGAGAAGAAGCATCACGTCCCATCTCTTTATCCTACTGGAAAAAGAGAGATGTTACTGCCCCGATGAAAGCATTTATTCAGCTGACAAAAGATTATCAGGAAACGCTTGCAAATGGCACAGGATTGATTCTCGGCCACGTTTCCGGCTCGTCCAAGGAAAAAAAGAATAACGAGAACACCGGAAAATAAAAAAGTCGTCCTTCAACCCACTGCAATCCATTCAATATCCTTAATGGAATCACATCGTGCATTTTGCACGCCTCACTTTCTGGAAATACGCACACTGCGCATATCCTGATTCATGATACAGATGATGCCCCCATGATCGGCATAGGACCAGACGATGGAACCAGCTTCTTTCCCCGCGCACTTCGACAAAAAAGGCATTTGACTGTCCATCAGCCAAATGCCTTTTGGAATGAATTCATACTTGAAAAGACACATCAACATTTTTCTGCAGAATGCAGAGGCAAAGTGTATATGCAAATCACATTAATGCTTCATGACATTTCTTTAGTTCCTCAATCACCTGGATCCTCTGCGGACAGCTTCTTTCACATCGTCCGCACCGGACACATGCATCCGCTCCATGGCCGCTTTCCAGAATCTTCTGATAACTCTGTCTTCCTTCCTCCAGTCGTCCCCAGACCATCTGCTGATTTCTCGCTGCAAAGATTTCCGGGATCGGAATCTGCTGAGGACACCCTTCTGTGCAATATCTGCAGGCGGTACATGGAATTGACTTTACACTGTTCAGGATTTTTTGTGCATTGTGTATGATTGCGTGTTCTTCCGGTGTAAGCGGGTGAAAATCAGCCATATAGGAGAGATTATCTTTCATCTGCTCAAGGTTCGACATGCCGGAAAGAACCGTCAAAATCCCATCCAGTGAAGCAACAAAGCGTATTGCCCAGGACGCCAGGGAAGCATCTGGATTGGCCTTGAGAAGGATATCCTTCACTTCTTTGGAAGGGTTGGCCAGTCCACCACCTTTGACCGGTTCCATCACCACGATAGGCAGGTGGTATTTTCTGGCAACCTCATAGTTCGCCCTGGACTGAACATTCATTGCCTCCCAGTCCTGATAATTGATCTGCAGCTGAACAAACTCTGCCTCCGGATGTTTTTGAATGATCTCCTCCAGCAGTTCCGGACTGTCATGGAATGAAAAGCCGATATGCCTGATTCTGCCCTTAGCCTTTTCCTCCTGAACAAAATCCCAGAGATGAAACCGCTCATATTTGTCTACATTGCCACGCGACAAAGCATGCAGAAGATAATAGTCGAAATACCCTGCACCGGTTCTCTCCAGGCTTGTTTCAAATTCCTTCCTTGCCATTTTTTCAGTTAGTGCAACCATAGTGTTCAGCTTGGTAGCAAGCGTATAGCAGTCTCTTGGATGCCGCTCGACCAAAGCCTTCCGTATGGCAGTTTCGGATCCAGGATAGATGTATGCCGTATCGAAATAGCTGCAACCTGCAGCAAGAAACAGATCAACCATTTCCTTGACCTGTTCCACATCAATCCCCAGGCCTTTCTTGGGCAGGCGCATTAAGCCAAACCCAAGCTTTGCCGTCTTTCCGTATTCATCCAGCATATGATTCACCTCGGATCTTCCTTTTTCTGCCGTCATTCTCCTGACGTTTCCCGCTCATCCTGCTTTCAATTCTGCAAAACATGTCCTGTCGGTGCCAGTCGATGTGTTCCGTCTTTCTCCCTGATTCAGCTTGGGTTTTATCAGAAGTGATGTCCGCCTCCGCCGTGGGACATTCCACCCGATGACATGTGCATTCCGGAGCCTCGTCCGCCCCCTCCTCCACCGCCGCCTCCTGAGGCACGTGGAATCGGAGTTCTTGTGACTCGCTCACGGATGAATACTTCATCATCCCGCTGCATATTCACATGGACATTTTCCTTACCAAGACTGTAATGATATGTTTTTCCTTTCAGCAGATAGCTGCTTGCAACAATCAGATACATAATCAATCCCGCAGCAATACCGCACGCAACAGCAACTATCAATTCATTCGTGGTCAGTTTGTTGTAAATTCCGCTCAGACGCTTCCCCGTTTCTATATCATACCGGAATGATCCTTCTTCAATTCCTGCTTTCAGGAACCGCTTGAGCATATTCAGCTGGGCAAGCATGGCGTTTCCATATTTTCCGCTGGCCAAATACTCATCCGCACTTGAAAGGATTTCCTCCACCCTGTGATCATTCAGATAGTCTGCCATAGTTCCTGCAGTGGAGAGATAATTATATCTGTTCGTCATGTCAAGAATAAACAGAACACCTGCGCGGTCCTCTCCAATGCCATATCCATTGTTCTCATAGAATCCATCTGCATAATCTACAGTGACCGCATCGTTGCCGTGTGAATTCGGAACATCATAGGTGGTCAGGACACCGATATCCATCTGAAATGTATCCACCATCTCTGAAATCATAGTCTTCATCTGTTCGATTTCATTTTCACTGTACAAAGATGCATCATCAATCACCCATTCATGTTCGCCCAATGCGGAGCATGCAGCCATGCACAGAAGGATACCCAGAAGCACGGTGCACATGCATTTATTCACCATATCAATGCACCTCCAAGGCAAAGAAGTCCTATCACACCGGCTGCGAACAGAACGCTTGTCAGAAGCAGTTTTTTCCTGTTCAAGGGAAGGCTTCCGCATACGGTACCTGTTTGTCCATTCATCATAAAGTAATATGGTCTGTCCTTGGTTTTGCCTGCATAAGTCAGTATCCATGCTGGAAGAAGCACATACCTCATTCGTCTGTCTGTAACCTGAAAATCGGTTTTTCCACGAAGGGACTGGAAGCTGTCATTTCTCTCCATAAGAACCGGTACATTGCCGAGAACTTCCTTCTCCATGTCCGCAGCAGCATCACTTTCCTCGACATCCCGTTTTTCCGCAAGAAAACCGCTGAGGAATGACATGGAAAAAGGTTTCATATCATGAAAATCAAACGGATGAATACCATCCGATAGTTTCCTGTCTACTTCTTGAAGCGCCTTTCGCTGCAGATTCGAAAAGCTGAGGTGCCCCATCCTTGAAACTTTATAATATCGAGTCCTGGTAATATTGTAGTTTCCACGGATTGTGCTGTTGACCCGTGTGCCTTCTCCTTCAAAGGTTCCGTCACCCTCAATTTCACCGAGCCAATACGGATAGTACACACCGGAAAGCATTTCCAGCTGATCGTCTGAAAGGAAACGTCGGTCAAGAAAGCGTTTTTTGCTTAGATAGTGTTTAAATTTTGAAAGAGCGTTTTCTTTATCCAGCTTAAATGGAATCAGCCCATCCGGACGAAATTCTGCACTCAGGCGATCCATCAGGACTACAGGACTGTGACAGAAATAGCACTTTGTTGCTGCAGTAGTATCGCCCGTAACAATCTGAGCACCACAGTTCTGGCAATGATATTCTCTGTATTCCCCGTCTTTTACAGGCGCTCCGTCTGCTGTCTCCTGCGTCATTTCTGCTTCCGTCGAAGTATGTCCGCAGAACGGGCACTTCATGGATTTTGTTCCGGGGATATATTCCAAAGAATTACCGCATGCAGGGCACTTGAAGGTCCATACCTGACTCATACGGTCTTTTTCTCCTTTCCATATTGTTTCTTTATGATAGCATCTCTTCGAAAGCCCTGCAATACAGAGAAATGGATGCTTCAAAAACTGAAGCATCCATTTCTCTGAAGTTGTCTGATCATTGAATGCGGATGTCTCCGCTCACGGACCTGACATCAACATCCGGTGCATCTTCATCCAGTGATTCCGTCACACGGGCAGAAGAGTCTCCGGAGTTCGTATTCATATGAACTCTGTACGATTGATTTTTCGGCAGGAGAACCTGAACATCCCCGCTGCGCGTTTCTGCACTTACACGTTCCAGTTCTTCAGACTCTCTGACATTCATTTCAACATCTCCGCTGGTTGTTGTGCACTGGATTTCCTTTGTTCTGACTGTGGTTATAATATCTCCACTCGTGCTTTGCATTTTTACGGTATGGTTTTTCCCGGACAAATGAATATCACCGCTGGTGGATACTGCCAGCATATCATTGCAGGCTGCGTCAATATCCAGATCTCCACTCATGGATTTGCACCATGCCGTGTCGTATGTGCCGGACAGTTCCAGTTCACCGGACAGCGTATCTGCATGAAGCTCTCGTGCTTTTCCATGGATTGCCATATCACCGCTTACGGTATGCGCCTCCATCCTTCCACATTGGACAGAACCCCTGATATCTCCACTGGTTGTAGAAATGATCATTTCATCAGCATCTGCATCATCATGCAGATGCACATCACCGGATGTACTCCTGATTTCCATCTTTCCAATGTGGCATTCCTGCCCTTTGAGATGGATATCTCCGCTTGTTGTCTTCAGCATCGCGCTTCCCAGCTCGGCGCCTTCCCAGAAAATCTCTCCTATTCCCGCAGAAATGTCAGCAGACAGACTATTCTTCTCCGGTATTTCAATATAAAGAGGTTCATCTGGCAGATTGTGCATGCGGAGAATGGAAAAGAAGAATTCTTTCTTGTTGAGGTTCACCTTTTTTTCTTCAACGCATATAGCATGATTCTCTGAATGTATGGCTATTTCTTTGGCTTCCGTATAGACATGCACCTTTTCATCTTTCGACCGAAGGATATACACATCATGACTGTAAACAGTAACGTGAATGCTCTCGATGGCATCCTTCGGAAGATCGATCCGGGATTGAGAAGGCTGCGCCACCTTTTTTTCTTCAGAAGCAACTTCTTCTGTTTTTCGCAAAGGATATTCCTTGAGGACTTCTTCCATCCCTTTCAGACTTTCCACAACTGCAGCAATTGCTTCATCCTCATCCATGCCGTTCCGGATAAGGTCCTCAAAGCGTTCCTGGCAATCCATACGGACCTGCTCATAGAGTATCTGTACTTCCTCCGTACGTTCTGTATCACGGAAAACAATATCCACCAATTTTGCCACGGTCTCATTCATATTCAATCTCCTCCATTTCCCCGCGAACCGCTAAGAGTGCATTCATCATCTTCTTCATCTGTTCCCATTCTTTTTTTCTTTCATCAAGATAGCATTCTCCCGCCTCAGTGATGGCATAATACCTTCTTCTGGCCCCTTTCGTCTCATCTCCCCAGTAGGATCGGATCCATCCTTCCTTTTCCATTCTCCGGAATTCAATGTACAGCGGTCCCTCCTGCAGGGAACACACACCTCCGCTTTCCTGTTCAATATCCCTGATCACTGCATAACCATATGTATCACCATTCTGAAGCCGGGAAAGAATCACCGCATCCAGATAGGCCCTCAAAACACTGCCTACGGAATCCTTCATTCACATCCCCTCCTCTATGTGTATTATATTTTAATATACTTTGTATTTCAATGTATAATCATTTTCTTTAATCTATTTCTAATAAGCATCGTTTTCTGCATGGTTCTATTTGACAGAAGGTTCGCTCTCCCGTATAATGCACACAGTTTTTCGGAAAGGGATGGCCATGTATGAATTTGAAAGACAGCATTGTGTACACCGATGAAAATCTTTCTCTGTTTGATGAAGAGGAGGGTGAAGTCGTATTTCATATGGTCGCTCGAGTCACCCTTGACGGCCATCAGTACGCTATTTTCGAAGATCCGGAGGATGAAGAGGGACTTCTGGTCTTCAATGCTGAGATGGATGAGGATGACAATGAAACCTTCAACCCGGTTATGGATGAAGATGAAAGCGAACGGGTGTTTTACCTGTATGAAGCCGCATTTGATGATTACGAATTCGGTCAGGCAAAATGAAACAAGGGGCTGTTGCATTAAGCCCCAACAAAAAAGCGGAGTTGTTCTCTCGAACTTCTCCGTTTTTTGCTGTATACTGT
>ONVN01000348.1 GCA_900321295.1 uncultured Eubacteriales bacterium | reverse complement strand
TTTTTCTCCTGAACCGCACGGGCAGGAGCTTTTGCGTTTTTACGGATTTTATTCAATCTGCTCCCCTCCTCAGCCGTTCAGATATTCTTTTCTTGCTCTCGGATCAAGCCATGCCAGCAGAATATCCGAGATAAAGGTGCCGATGACCGTCGCAATGGCCATCAGGAACAGCCAGCTGCCGGCAAGGTACATGTCCTGATTGATCAGCGCATTGTACATGACCGTGCCCATGGAGGGCAGATTGAGCACAATGGCAGTGATCGTCGTACCGGTGAAAATGTTGACCAGGGACCAGCCGATGGAGGACACAATGGGATTCACAGCCGCACGGACGCAGTACTTGTAGCGGATCGCAGATGCCTTCATGCCCTTGGCGCGGCCCGTCATCACATAATTCTTGTTCAGCTCATCGAGCATCTGGCTGCGCATCGTACGGATCAGGCCGCAGGTATTGTTGAGGCCGATGACCAGGACCGGGATGATGCAGTGCTTCAGCAGGTCCACCACCCTGTCCCAGGACCACGGTGCGTTCTGGAATTTGGGGGAGAACAGGCCCAGCATGGTATCTCCTGTCAGCCGGAATGCCAGGAACATCAGGAGAATTGCCATCAGGAAGTTCGGCACCGCCTGTCCCAGGAAGCAGACCGTCGTGAACGCATAGTCGCCGAAGGAATACTGATGGACAGCACTGTAAATGCCCACCGGGATGGAAATGAGATAGGTAAAGAGCATCGTGACGATGGAAAGCGCCATGGTGGGCACAATATAGGCCCGGATGACGGCCGTCACGGGCATGGACAGCGAGAACGAATATCCAAAATCCCCGTGCAGCACAATGTTGCTGAACCAGCGCCAGAACTGCACGAAAAACGGCTGATCAAGGGCATACGAAGCACGCAGGGCATCGATTTCTTCCTGATTGACGCGCTCGCCTGCCGCCAGCATCCGCCCGATGTAGTTGGTCAGAAAATCTCCGGGCGGGAGGGTAATGATGAAGAACACTGCAAAGGAGATCAGGAACACGGTCAGTGCCATGACCAGCAGTTTCTTAATGATGAATCTTGTCATAATCGTCTCTCCATTCCGCTGGAACCGGCCTTTTTCTTCGCCGCTGTCAGTCCCAGATAAAACATCAGCCAGCAGCCATAAAGACTGCTGGCTGGCGTGTCAGAAAATCATCAATCCTGAATGAACCAGGTGTAGGGCTTGGTGTAGCCGAGGAAGCGGAGTTCGTCGCAGTTCACAAAACCCTGACGGAAGTTGTGCACACGGTTGTTGACAGCATCATAGGTCCTGTCGCTCACACAGAAGCCGATGACCCATGTATTGTCATAGTGTGCCTGTGCAATGCGCTTGGCGGCAGCCTGGAGATCTTCCAGCTTGCTGGCGGAGACCAGGTCCTTGGTGGCATTGACCAGTTCTTCCAGTCCGCTGCCGGGTGCGGGCGTCAGAGCATCCGCATGTTCGAGGCCGTACTTGCCGACGAATGCGCAGTTGTTACGGTTGGCGGCAACAGCATCGGGACGGAGCATGACGTTAAAGGAACCGGAGCTGGAGTTGACGGCGCCCATGAAGATGTCGCCGGCATAGTAGCGTTCGTTGCGTGCATTGTTGTCGGTGTTGTTGGATTCAACAATCTGCACACCAAGTGCCTTGTAATACTTGGCAAGCAGAGCCACCAGGGCAGCATCGGAAGAAGAATCTGCGCGGGTTTCCAGTTCGATGGTGATGGCCTGGCCGTCATGTTCGCCGCCCACGAAGGTGCGGAAACCGTCGGCATTGAATTCCTTGCTGATGCCTTCGATGCCGTCGAGCAGAGCGTTGGCAGCAGCCGTATCATATTCGGTCCACTTTTCGGGAGCGCCTTCGATGTAGTCACCGGTACCGGCGGGAGCTGCAAACTGGGCAGGCGTCATCATGCCGTTGCCGACGATCTCGTTGATTTCCTCACGGTCTGCACCGATGGAAAGAGCATGACGGAAATCAATGTTCTGGAACAGAGTGCGATACTGTTCATCCTTGTAGGACTGATTCAGTTCGAAACCCACAGAAGTCCAGCTGGGAGAAACTTCGGTGTAGACCGTATACTTGCCGAGGGTTTCGCTGGCCTTGTAGATCGGGAAATCACCGGAGTCAAAACGGGAAATGTCGATATTGCCGGCAATTTCTTCCTGGGCACGAAGGTTCTGATCCATGGTGACAAATTCAACCTTGTCGATGTAGGGCAGCTGGCGGCCGGCATTGTCGACCTTCCAGTAGTAGGGATTGCGTTCGAACACCAGGGTCTGATCGGTCAGGGCATTGATGATGTTCCAGGGGCGCAGGGTCGGACGGCCGGCATACTGCCAGTAACGGTAACCGAGCTGGTCACCCAGTTTGGCCGCATTTTCAAAGTTGTACAGTTCGCTCTTTTTCAGGGCGTTGGCCAGTGCGTCTTCCTCGGTAATGGTGGGCAGGTCTTCGCCGCCGATCAGTTTCAGATCGGTCTCGCCGGACCAGTGAGCAGCGGAAGCATCATTGACCATGATGTCCTTGTACCACTCCTTGGGGCAGAACATCCACTTGTTGTCGATGCAGATGGCCTGGAGCAGGGTGGGCTTGGGGCTGTAGAGGGAAATGGTAAAGGTGGTGTCGTCCACATAGCGGACCTGGGCAGGACGCATGATGCCGTTTTCGTCCTTGGTCTGGTACCAGCCATAGTAACGGCCGGCATTGGACTTGGTCACTTTGCCGGTCTCATTGTCCACATCGGTAACCAGCACATAGTTGTAGTAGTAGACACAGTCCGTGGCGGTGAACGGTGTGCCGTCGGACCACTTCATGCCTTCCCGGAGATGGATCGTGTAAACGAGACCGTCTTCAGAGAGCTCATAGCCCTTGGCAACGTTCGGCTCAACGGTACCGTCGTCCAGCAGACGGAACAGGGGTTCCTCGCAGAACGGGCCATAGTACCACATGCCGTTGTTGTACGTGCGGATCGTTCCGCCGTAAACGGGGGTTTCTTCCGGGCTGTACGCATTCTCCACATAAACGTCCGCTTCCACAGGAATACGGTCGCTCAGTGCGGGCAGTGTGCCGGCTGCCACCTGTTCAGCCAGCATCGGGGCTTCCTTTACGATTTCCTCAGCTGTCACGCCGGCGATCAGACCGGTGAGCATGCAGAGAACCAGTAAAAAAGCAGCAAAACGGTTTTTCATAGGTGCCTCCTGATGTAAATTGTTGGTGGGCCGCCCTCATTCCTTCGGCCCAGAGTCTTGTCTGTATCTTATCGGAAAGCGTCCACAAAAAACATGGAAGTTTGTAACTTTCTTTTGCAAAAACGCACAAAAGATCAAATCTGGTTCCGGAAAATGCCCGCAGTCTTCTTCCTTTTCAGGCCGTGAAAATATGTGTATTTCCCGACTTTTTGCGGCTTTTCGCATCATTATCGGTCAGAATGTCGGATTTCGGTTTCGCTTTTTTACAAATCTGCAATCTCATTATTCCATATTTCGATCACAAAAGCAAACAAAAAACCGGAAACAGAAATGCCATTTCCGGAACACACAGAGGTCCCATCCTTTCGTACAGAGCAGTCTCCGCAGACGTAAGGTGACGCAGCTTTTTGTCTTTTCTTTCTCTTCCGTCTGCCCTGCAGTCTCTCCTTCCCTTTTCCTGGTTCTTTCCAATGAAAAAAGATGCGCTGAAGATCGATCCTGTTCAGCGCACCCGCAGGGCCCCGGCCCGGCCGGAAGACCTCTTTTCTGTTTTCTAGGAGATCCCGAAGGCCGCAATCAGGGCAAACCCGAGAACAGCAACCAGCGTCGAGACCGACAGGGCAGAGGAAATATAGGTCCTCTGGTCGGCATCATCTGCAAAGACCGTCAGGACAAACGGCGGCGGCATGAGGAACATGAGATTGACTGCCTCGGTGAGATGAACAGACGGGCACAGCACACGGAGCAGCCAGAGGAGAACAAACCGCAGAAGCAGCATAATGGCAAGCCGGAGAAAAACCACCCTGCTCGTTTCCTTCCAGGGGATGTCGTCCAGAACCAGGTCATATCCGATCGTCAGAAGAATAAGGACACTGGTCGGTGCAGAGACAAAAGAGACGCAGGCGTCGAAAATCCCGCTGATGCCCGACGGCTTCATCCGCTCATACAGTCCGGTCGCCCCAAGCAGTACACCCGCCGCGATGGCCAGGATGATGGGCGAAGCCGCCATGTCCTTCACCAGCTGGCCGGCACTGGTTTTCTGTCTGCCGTCCCACCCCAGAAGGATTTTGTAAAGGGTGAACACAAACAGCACCTGTCCAAGATCAATCCGTGCAAACTCCGCCGTATGCTCCGCCCCGTACAGCATGCCGAACAGAGCGTAGCCGAGCATCCCGGCTTCAAAGCCGGTGGTCAGGAAGGGTACAAAAGGCGCACGCTTTCCGAACAGCCGACCCGCCGCACGGCCAAGCGCCCACGCAGCCACACAAACCAGGAACATGAGCAGGGGGATCAGCAGATCCGACGGGGCATACTGCGTCGTGGCAAAGGCATTGAGCAGGACAGCAGGAAGCGTAATGTTCACGGCGACATTTTTCAGTGCATTGATGCCTTCGCGGGAAATCATCTGCTTACGGCGGCAGAGAACACCGACCGCAAGCATGAGCACTACCGGAAGAATGGTTTTCAGTACTTCGGTCACGGAGAATCCTTTCTGCTGGAAATCAGCATGCCTGTTTCAGTGCTTTCAGAATTTCTTTCTGCGCAGGCAGGCGGTCCCACGGCCGATAGCGTCCCGCATACTCCCTGTGCAGCTTTGCCGCCGCATCCCGCGACAGATAGGGAATCAGGGGGATACAATGCCGCTCGGCCGCACGCAGCATCCACTGGGCGGCCAGCGGCCAGGACGGGATGTCCGTGCGGCAGATCAGCAGGCGGACCGCCTGCTCCGCCGTCTCCGCATCCGGACCCGCCTGGCAGATCTCCGTGACCCGGCTGGCAACCCGTTCGTCAAAGCGGTCATGGCAGGCGTCATTCTTCAGCGAACGGCCAAACCCAAGCAGACCATCCAGAGGATTGCTTTTCCGGTAATAATCTTCTATTTCCTGACGATAGGCTGCAAAAGCCTCCTCGAGGGCGGCAAGATACGCTTCCATTCGCTTCTTTCCTTTATTTCAGATTGTTCTTGTCATCCTTCGGCGGCTGATCATCGTCCCCGCTGCTGCGATAGGTGCGTACAGCATAGATCCCGAGGCCGACGGCCGCAAGAACAAAGAATACGATGAACACAATACGTGCAGCAGGTGTCATTGTGGTATCCGTTTCGCCGCGTCCCTTAAAAAGCTCATAGCTGATATGAAGCAGATACAGGGCGACGATGCCGAAAAGACAGGCTCTGGTTTTCCCGTTGATCAATGCGAAGCCCTCCCGGGAGTATATACAGATTTGCAGGGATAAGCCCCCGTGAAGGAAATCACGGGGGCTTTATGCAGGGATTATTTCTCCCGCTTTTTGGATACAATGTCGAACACTACGGCTGCCAGAAGCACGAAGCCTTTGATCACGCGCTGGTAGTTGGCATCCAGACTGATCAGGCTCATGCCGAGGTTGATGACACCGATGAGGGTTGCACCAATCACCATGCCGAGCACCGTGCCGGCACCGCCGCTGGCCGATACGCCGCCGACCACGCAGGCAGAAATGGCATCCATTTCAAAGTTCTTGCCGATGTCCGCGTAGG